>JAGQJP010000578.1 GCA_020430585.1 Myxococcales bacterium
GCTGTCCTTGACGTCGGTCAAGCGGGGCTGCCACCGAGATCGCGCACGAGCTGGACGACGTCGTCGAGCCGCTGATCGAGCTCGGGGATCGCGACATCGTCGAGGCGCGCCCGGATCTCGCCCTCGCGATCGGTGCGCACGAGGGAGATGCCGCAGCGACGGAGGCGTTCCGCGAGCTGCCCGTCGTCGCCGAGACGCTCGCGGACGAACTGGCGCGCCGCGTCGTCGGCGTCCAGCAGGCGCACGCGATCGGGGGCGTAGCGCACGATCGTCAGAACGTGGGAGATCGCGCCGCGACTGGTCAGCTCGACGGTCGCCCAACGGTCCGGCATCGTAGCGCTCGCCGTGGCGGCGCTCCGCGCGGCGGCGCTCGTTGTCGCGGCGCTCGGCGTGGCGGGGCTCGCGGTTGTCGAGTCGCGATAGCTCACCCGCAGTGCGATCGAGACCCCGTCGAGCTCGAAGGCGGCGTAGTCGATCTGCTCGGACCTGCGCCAGGTGGCCCTCACACGCCTGGCGAGCTGTGATTTCAAGATCGCCGTCGTCGGGCGCACCAGGGGCCCGCTGAAGTCGATCCGGCGATCGGGGGGGTTGGCGGAGTCGGTGGGGCATTCGAGGGAGTAATCGCCCGTGCCGGCACGCCGTTTGCGCGCGAGGTGCCCGGTGAGCCAGATCCCCAGGATCACGGCGGCGAGGGCGATTATCGGGAACAGAAACGACAAAGAGCACTACTTCGGCGGAGCTTCGGCCGCCTCGTTGTGTTGAATCTGGCGCAAAAGGGCGATGATGTAACGCAGCGTCACGTCTTTGGGCAACCCGTCGGTGCGTTGGAGCGAGTCGGCGATCTCTTTGACCTTGTAGCGTCGATTGAACATCTCGAGGATCTTCGGTGTGACCTTCTCGAGGGTCGAGCCGTACTCGGCGACCTCGGCGTCGGTCAACGTCATCTTCGACATCGTGATTCGGTCGGCGATGATCTGCAGCACGCCGTAGAGCACCGCCAGGATCCCCAGATCGAATCTCAAGCCCCAGAGATTGACGATGAACGTCGGGTAGAGCCGGTCGAAGATCATGACCGCGAGTCCGACGACGATCCAGACGATCCCTTTCTTCATGCACCCTCGGCCACGAAAAGTGTTCGAATAGTATAGCGGAGCCAGCGCCGCGATTGAAGCGAATTTTCCGATCGCCGAGGCCCTCCGGTCCCCGTCTGCCGGGCTCCTTGAATCAACGAGCGCCACGAGCTATGATGAAGACGATCCGCTCGAGAGGGAGAATCGTATGCGCAAATTCGCGTTCTGGCTCGTCCTTGGCCTGTTGTTACCCCACTGCGGCACGAACTTTTCCAACGATCCGAAGGAGACGCTCGACGCGACCACCCTCGGCGACGTG
This sequence comes from Myxococcales bacterium, assembly GCA_020430585.1. GTDB lineage: Bacteria > Myxococcota_A > UBA9042 > JAGQJP01 > JAGQJP01 > JAGQJP01. The sequence goes on from JAGQJP010000578.1 coordinate 1,390, forward strand.
GAGGGTGCGACGACGATCGACAGCACGTTGAACGCGCAAGAGATCGCCGCGGGCACCAAAGTCGACGTCACCTGCACGGTTCGCGACCGCGATGGGCAAGAGATCGACACGCCGACGAGCTTCAGCGTCAGCATCGACACCAACGGCAATCCCGTCGATCCGAGCTATCTGAGCGGCGCCTACAGCATCGACGGCAAGTCGATTACCTTCAATCGCGCCGGGCTCTACACGGTGGCCTGTCGGGCAACGCAGATCGCCTCTCTCGTCGATCAGACGCCGGCGTCGTTGAAGGTCGTACCCGGGGCACCGAGCGAGCTGCTGACCACGATCCACAAGACGTCGTTGAGCGCGGGCAACACGACGCCCGTGCAATGCCTGGGCCGTGACGCCTACGGCAACTTCACCCTCGTCGAGACGACCCTCGATGTCGAGCCGAACAGCGGATACACCGCCGAGAACGGAGTCTTCCGACCGACCACCGCTGGCAGCTACGCCGTTCGCTGCGCCCTCAAAGACGGCTCTCTCAAATCGGTCGAGGCGACGACGGTCACGGTCACGCCCGGACCGGCGCGCTACTTGAAGGCGACGTTGGAAAAAGGCACCGTCGCCCCGAACGAGAAGGTGAGCTTCAGCTGCACGGTCACCGACGAGTTCGGCAACGAGATCGAAAACCTCAAGGTCCAGGCGGGCAGCGTCGAGGGGATCACCCAAGACGACTTCGACATCCTCGAAGTCTACGGAACCCGCGCAGGACTCTACACGATCACCTGCACGCCCCAAGAAGCGTGGGTTCGCAACGTGACGGAGATCGGCGACACCCTCGAAATCGTCCCCGGACCGCCCGTCAAGCTCGAGGTCGCCCGCGCGCCGGACAAGGCGGGGTACAAGCTCTCCGAGACCGTCGAGCTGAGCTACCGCGTCTACGATGCCTACGGCAACCTGATCCCCGACGCCGAGATCGATCCGATCACCCTCGCCACGGGGATCGAGGAGATCTCGCCGCTCACCTTCGGCTTCAGCGAGGAGAACACCTACAACGTCACCGTCAACGTCAAGGACCACCCCGAGCTGAGCGAGGTGGTCACGCTAATCGTCGACCAGACCGGCCCGGTGATCGTGATCACGGCTCCGAAGCGAGCGGCGATGGTCAAACAGTCGTCGACGACGGTCAACGTCGTCGGGAAGGTCACCGATCACCTCGGCGACGCCCAGAAGATCAAGAGCTTCACGATCAATGGGGCCCAGGTCACGCTGCAACCAAACGGTAGCTTCAGCTACCCCTTGAGCGGCGTGAACCACGGGATGAACATCATCACCGCCGTGGCCACCGACATCCTCGATCAAACGACCAAGATCGTGCAATCGTTCTATTTCTCGACGAAGTTCCACCCGATGAACGGCGTCGGTACGACCCCGCCGGCCGCCCTCGCCGACTCGCTGCTGGTCAAGCTGACGGCGAAGATGGTCGACGACGGGATCCACGATCAGCGCGAGCTCGACGATCTCGGCACGCTCTTCGAGCTGGTGATCAACGATCTCGACATCTTCTCCTATCTGCCCCGTCCGGCCTACAGCGGCAACGGCTACGACGTCTACGTCGAGAATTTGACCTACCAGCACATCACCGTGACGCTCGCTCCGTTTGTCGGCGGCTTGAACCTCAAAGCGACGATCCCCAACTTCTACGCCGAGATCGAGGCCAAGGGTCCCTTCAACCCCGACGGCTCGGTCTCCGCCTCGAAGGTGAACATCAACGCCAACATCAACATCTCGGTGGTCAACTCGCAGCCCGTGGTCGCGGTCAAGGACGTGACCGTCGAGTTCATCGACTTCAACATCGACGTCCACTGGGCGATCAACTGGCTGATCAACTTCTTCGAAGAGGACATCAAAAAGGACATCGAGTCCGCCTTCGCCCAGGTGCTGCAGAATCAGGTCGGCTCGATGGTGGTGAGCTTCCTGACCCAGCTGAACCTGAACGACAACTACCAGATCCCGAACTTCTTCGACACCAGCGGACCGCCGATCACGCTCCAGGTGGTGAGCACCCTCTCCTCGGCGAGCTTCGATCAGACGGGCGGCCTGCTCGGCTTGGGGACGATCATCTATGCCAAGAAGAACATCCAGCGCAGCGCCCTCGGCACGCTCTTGCGCGACGGCTGCCTGCAGAGCGACTCGGGCTTCCCGACCTTCAACGAGTTCAAGCGGATCGGGATCGGCGTCTCGGTCGACCTCTTGAACATGGCGCTCTTCTCGATCTGGTGGAACGGCGCGTTGACCTTCGACGTCCCGCCGAGCCAGCTCGGCGCGGGGATTCCGGGCTTCACGATCCAGAGCGTCCACGTCGACATGGCGCTGCCGCCGATCATCACCGACTGCAACGGCGGGAAGACGCAGCTCCAGATCGGCGACATCGAGCTCGATCTGAAGCTCAAGCTCGGGACCAAGGACGTTCGACTGACGATGTACGCCAGCTTCTCGACCGAAGCGATGCTGGGCTTCGCCAACGACCAGATCACCCTGACGGTGAACGAGATCGCCCAAGAGAACCTCTACCTCGAGCTGACACGGGCCGACGGGCTGGGCGTCTCCGACGTCGACCAGCTGACGGCCTTCGTCAAGACCACGGCGCTGCCGTTGTTGAGCAACCTGATCGGTGGCCAGACCTTCAACGCCTTCCCGCTGCCGGAGATCGATTTCTCCGCCTTCGCGCCTGGCGCAATCCTCAAGCTCAAAGAGAGCGAATTCAGCTCGCAGAAAGACTTCCTCCTGATCCAGTCGAACGTCGAGTAGTGGGAAAGTTGACGTCGGCCAAGCTGGGCGGTACGATCAACTGACGGATTGGACAGATTCAACCCAACGGAGCGACCGACATGATCCGGTCAGCATCGCCCTCCACGCCAGGCGGCGCTTGGAAAGCCCCGGCCCTCGTTCTCGCCGCATTTTTCGTCTGTTTGTCGGCGAGTGCGGCTCCGAAACCGAAGACGAAGACGAAAAGACGCGTCCGTCTAACGCAAAAGGTCGAGCCTGCGCCTTCGGTGCCCGAGCTCCGCTTCTCGTCGCCCTTCGGTCCAAAATCGCCGCCCGTCTATCGCGTGCCTTACGGCTATTCGAATCAGGCCTGCGCCAACCGCAGCCGCTTCTGCAAGCGCTGCCGGACGGGCGGCCGCCGCGGCCACAAGGGCGTCGATCTGGCGGCGCCGATCGGGACCACGGTCTATCCAGTCTATCGCTCGGTGGTCGACAACATGCGCCGCACCGACGGCGGCAAGCTCGGCCGGTTCCTCGTGTTGCGCTTTCCGATCGGCTGCGACGAGAACCCGAAGATCGCCTGTCTCTATGCGACGTACGCACACTTGAAAAAGGTCCTCGAGACGGTCAAGAAGGGCCAAATCGTCGAGGTCTCGACGCCGATCGGACAGACGGGGATCAGCGGCAACGCCAAGCGCCTCAAAGAGGAGCAGCATCACCTGCACCTCGAAATCTCGACCTACCCCGGCTTCCTCAAGGAGCGGATCGATCCGAGCCTCTTCATGTCGATCCGCGGGAACACGCCCGAGAACAACAAGGGCTGTCGCGTCCTCGACGGCGTGATGCGCAAGCACAACGACACCACGCCGAAGAAGAAAACCGCCAAGAAACACCCCGACCACGTCTCGGTGCTCTCGCAGAAATCCCACTGACGACGAGATGTGCTCTAGCTCTCTTGGGTGCGGAGCGCGGCGGCGGCCTCGCGTAGGCGGTCGCCGAGGTCGCGCAGGCGCTGGCCGGCGATCTCTCGTATCACCAGATCGTTGTCGGTACAGGCGATCGTCGCCAAGAGGTCGGTGTTCGTCAGGCGGCGAATCGCGGCGTTTCGCACGGAGTGATCGCGGTCGTTCATCGCCACGTCCGCCAACACCTCTTGATCGTCGAGGCGCTCGACGGCGACCTCGCGAACTTGGGGGTCTTGGTCGGTGAGCGCGACCTCGACGAGCACCGTCGGCTCGTTGAGGCGTACGACAGCGATCCGTCGCACGGCCCACGAGGGCGCGAGCAGCGCCAGCTCCGAGAGGACGCCGTCGTCGCTGATCCGCTCGACGGCGATCTTGCGGACGGGCTCCGAGGGATCGCTCATCGCCAGCTCCGAGAGGCTCGTCGGCTCGGTCATCCGCTCGACGGCCGCCGTGCGAACGGCGACCTCCCCTTCGGTGCGCACGATCTCGAACAGCACCGATTGGACCGTGAGCCGCTTGACCGCCGCCTCGCGAACGCTCCAGGAGCTCGCGCGCAGCGCCAGGTCGGCCAATACGAGCTGATCTTGGATGCGTTTGATCGCGTTCTGACGCAAGGACCAGCGCGCCTCGCTCTGGCCGATCTCAGCGAGAAGCTTGGAGTCGGTCAGCCGCTGTAAGGCGGCACGCTGCACCGTTTCGTCGAGGTCCTCTCGGATCACGCGGGCGAGCACGGCCTGGTCGTCGATCTTCTCGACCGCCGCTTTGCGAATCGCCGGGTGGATGTCGCCCGTGGCGAGGCGCGCGAGGATCGTCGGATCCGTCGTCGTGACCAACGCCTCGAGGCGCACATCTGGATTCGAGTTGCGCCACTTCGGTTTGAAGTGATCGAAAAAGGTCATCGCCGCCCCGACAGTACGTTCACCCGCATGTAGACTACGATCCGTTTATACGCGATCTGCGTTCGCATCACAACAGGGTGGGCCGATGGGTGAGACTAACTGGTGGAGATCGCGGGCACAAAAAATCCCGGGGAGCTGAGCATGGCGTTGGTCGGGGTCCAATCGCGGCTCAGCTCCCCGGGTCCGAGGAGCGTTACGGGGTTCGTCATCTCGGATCGTCGTTCGGGGAAATTTAGAAGCGGCCTTTGCCACCCCAGCGATGCGGACCGAAGTGTCCACGCTTGCCTTTGCGTTCACCTTTGAGCAGGTGCATGTTGTACATTTCGAGATGTTTGCCGGTCAACAGCGACTTGACTTCGAGCTTGTGGTTGACCTTGAGGCGCATCAGTTTGCCTTTGATCGCCAGCTTTTTCTGGATCAGGCGCTCGATCGTCCCTTTGTTCGGGCTCGCGCTCGATAGTTCGACTCGCAACTTGGCGCCCAGTAGCTTCAGCTCAGCTTTGAGCGGGAGCATCGCCTGCTTCTTCTTCAGCTTGAGCTGCATCAGCTTGGCTTTGGTCGCATCGGGCAGCGTCTGGAAGAATTTCATCATCGGACGATGGTGCATCTTGCAATTGGGACCCTGGCATTGCGGGCCACGGGGGCCTCGCGGCCCGCGTTGGGCGAAAGCGGATCCCGCGGTCAAGCCGACGATCAATAGCGCCAGCAATGCTGTCGAGCCTCTTTTCTTCATCGTGTTCATCATGTCCTCCATTGTCTCCGTCTTCTTTCCGTGTCAGGAGCATCGGCGAATCAGCCGGTGTTCTGGTTCGATAGTCGCCTGCGCGTTTGCCTTTCTTCCAAAAAAATTTCGGGAAATGATTCTCGTCGTGGTTGCCGAACCTTGTCGTCCAAGTTGACCCATGTCAAGGTCGAGGACGAAGCGCCGGTTAGGATAGGGAGATGACGATCGACATCGAGACACGGCGCGAGATCATCTTTGGCGTCGAACGCTTCGCCCGCGATCGGCTCGGACCGCACGTCGAGCGCCCCGAGACAGCGATCGGTCGCGGACGGTTCGCCACACTGGTCGCCGACGCCCGCAGCCTCGGTTGGATCGCGGGCGGTGCGGAAAACCCCTACGCCCTCTGGGCCTCGCCCGACGACGCCGCGTCGACGACCACGACGCTCTCTGCGTTGAGGGTCTTGGCGCGAACGAACGCCGGTTTTGCCTTCGCCCTACAGATGGAGGCTCTCGGCACACATCTCCTGGCCCAGCTCGGAGTCGAACCCGAGCGCACGACACAGCTTCCGCTCTTTGGCGTCCAGGGGCTCGGCCGAGGAGCAATCGCTCGTTGGCTCGCCACCCCGCAGGAGCCGATGCGCGACGGTGACCACGACGAGCTCTGCGATCTCTGGCTCGGGGCCGAGCACACCGTCGTCCTCGCCGCGCCCGAGGTCGAGCAGTGGCTCGTCCCGCGCTTCTTCGGCGGTGAATGGACCTGGCAGCTCGCCTCGCCCCTCGCCCTCGGCGCGATCCGCGATCAGCGTCCCCACGGGTTGGATGAGCTCGATTGGTGGCAGCTCGGGACCCACGGCGATCGCGGGTCGTGCATCGTCGTTCCAGCCGAGGGCTCGCCGACAGCGGCAACGCTGCTGTCGACCGCGGTCGCCGCGCCTCTCCTGGCCGGGGTCGCCATCGCCCTGGGAGCCATCGAACGGGCATTTGAGGCGGCGCTGCGCTACAGCGAGATTCGGCGACAGGGCGGGCGTCGGATCCTCGAGCATCCGGCGGTCTCCTCGCTCCTCGCCCGAAGCCGGGCAGCGCTGATCAACGCCGAGGCGATCGTCGAAAGCCCGCTAGCCCTCGAAGCTGGAGCGCTCGAGCGGATCGTCGCCCTGGCCCTTTTGCACCTGCCCGCGTTGCAACAGGCGGCCAACGATTGCTTGCAGGTTTTCGGCGGGCTGGGATACATGCAGGACGCAGGTCTCGAGAAGATCGTCCGCGACGTCAATGCGATCTGCTGCGCCGTCGCCCCGACGCTCTCCCTCGAGCTGATGCTCGCGGCGACCTTCGGGGTCGACACGGGCGAGCGCCGCCCCAAGGAGTGAGACGCGTGAAACGCCCGCCCGATCTCGTCGAACCGTCGCATCCGTTGCACCCGACGCAGGCGTTCCGGCGCCTTCCGCTCGCCGCCCGTCCCTTTGTGCGCCTCGACTCGCTGGCGGTCTGGGAGAGCGACACGCGCTCGTTACCGCCAGCCCTGGGCGAGTATCGACGCCAGCTGCGCCGCTTCGCCGAGGAGGTCTTGCTCCCGCGTCGCGACGACGGGGACTCGAACCAGCACGGTTCGGTGCAGAGCGAGGTTCTCGAGGCGGCGGCGCGCGCCGGCCTACTGAGCGATCTGTTGCCGAGGCCGATCGGCACGACCCCGTTGCGCCGAATGCGCCACTCCCTGGTCTTTCAGCAATCGCTCAAGATGGAAGAGCTCTGCGCCGCCTGCGCCGGTCTCGGGCTGTTGATCGGAGCCCACGGCTTGGGCACGATGCCGCTGATCCTCTCCACCGATCTCGCGCTCCTTCGCCGTGAGCTCTGGCCGCTCTATCGCGCCAACGCCGGCGGAAGACCTCGCCTGTTGGCCTACGCGATCACGGAGCCCGGAGGCGGGTCGGACGTCGAGGATGCAGACGGAGCGCGTCGATACAAGCCGGGCTGCGTCGCTCGCCGCGTCCCGGGGGGCTATCGTTTGAATGGACGCAAGATCTTCATCTCTGGGGGCGACCTGGCCCACGCCGTAACGGTCTTCGGCGCCCTCGAAGGCGAAGGGATGGAGTCGTGGACCTGCTTCCTGGTCTACCACGATGCGCCAGGATTCAGTCGCGTTCGGAACGAGATCAAGATGGGACAGCGCGCCTCCGCCGCCACCGAGCTGCTTTTCGAGGAGGTTTTCGTGCCAGATGCCCGCGTGGTCGGGCCCCTCCGCGCTGGGTGGGCGCTCAACCGCGCGACGCTCAACATCTCGCGGGTGCCCGTCGGTGCGATCGCCCTCGGCATCGCCCGTGGCGCCTTCGAGGCCGCGCTGGGATTCGTCAACCGCCATTCCCTCGCCGGGCGTCCGCTGATACACTATCAAGAGGTTCAACTGCGTCTGGCTCAGATGCAGATCGATACGAGCGCGATGCGTGGGCTGCTCTGGCAGGTCTCGCGCTCTTGGGCGCCGACGCAGACGCAGGCGGCGACGGTGAAGGTCTTCTGTTCCGACACGGCCGTCGGCGTCTGCCGCGCGGCGATGGATCTGATGGCAAACCACGGCGCGAGCTACGCGGGGGCCGTCGAGAAGAGCTACCGTGACGCGCGATTGACGCAGATCTACGAGGGGACCAATCAGATCAACCGCTTGGCCGTCGTCGAGGATCAACTCGAGGCGTGGCTCGCGCTGGGCTGAAGGCCCGGACCCTCGACTCGCGCAGAGGAGGAGTCTATGAACCCGAGCTTTTTCGACGTCCCGACGACGCCGTGGCCCACCTCCGCGGGCGATGTGGATCTTCCGATCCTCTACCACGACAACTCGGCGGTCCAGGCCTTCTTCCTTTGCGCGCCGGAGCGTCTGCGCCCGATCCTCGAGGGAACGGGGCTGCGGCCGGCCCTCGTCCTCGGTCGCAACGCCCTCGTCGCCGTCGCGGGGTTCGAGTATCGAAAGACGTCGGTCGGGTCGTACAACGAGGTCGCCGTCGCGCTCGCCGTCTATCCGCCAGGTCGACCGGACAGCTCCGTGCCGCTCTACGACTTCGTGCGCCCTCTCTGCGAGCGCGCCCTCGGGGTCTACATCGCCGAGCTGCCCGTGACGACCACAGTCGCCTGCGCCGCGGGCCGCGAGCTCTGGGGGTACCCCAAATTCGTCACCGAGATCCCCTTTCAGCTCGGGCCGCAGGCGCTCGATTTCTCGGTCCTGGACCCGCAAAACCGGGCGGAGATCCTCCATCTCTGGGGCGAGCTCGGCTTCGGCGTGCGGTTGCCAGGGGTCGATCTGATGACCTATTCCAACCATCAAGGCGCGATCGTGCGCACCGAAGTGCGCGTCGACGCCCCCTTCTCGCTGCACCCGAGGCCGCGCATTCAGCTTCGCGTTGGGCCGAGCACCCACCGCATGGCCGAAACGGTGAGGCGTCTGGGACTCGACGGTGCGCGCCCCGCGCTCGTACTCCAGACGAACACCTTCCGCTCGATTTTGCCCGCCGGCACCCCATGTGCCGCACACCCGACGCCGCCGCTGCCGTACGACCCTTGATTTCGGGCGCCAGAGACGGCAGATTCGAACGAATGGAGAGAGCGGACACGACGACACTCGACTGGGTCGAGACGGGAGACGGCAGCTTCACCGCGCGCAGCGGCGAATGCGGCGAGCTCTACCACTCGTCGGCGGGCGCGTGGAGCGAGTGCCACGAGGTCTACGTCCGGCCATTTCTCGACGAGATCGGTGCTCGCTCGCCGGTTCCAACGCGCTGGGTCGTGCTCGAGATCGGGCTCGGCATCGGCCTCAACTGGCTCGCGCTGGCATCGGCCGCGGCGCGTCGAGGAGCGAGCTTGGAGATCGTCTCCCTCGAAAAGGACGCGCGAGTTCTCGCCGAACCGCTGCCGCCGAGGGTCATCGCCGCACTCCGCCGTACGACGGCCCCTCTCGGCTCCGAGAACCCGACTGACGAGGCGCCACCGCTCGCCGAGGGCCTCGTCGAATCGCTCGAGACACTCAAGCGCGACAGGTCTCTGA
>JAGQJP010000579.1 GCA_020430585.1 Myxococcales bacterium
GCGTGCGGATGGTCGCCTGCTGGAACAGGTCCCAGAAGGTCTTCTCCACCCAGCGGCCGCGGCATTCGGTGATGCCGGCGCCGACGATCCCCACTCTTCTCATCTTTCACCTCCGACGAAAATGTGTCGCTGAATCTGGCGTCACTCTATCCCCGGGTCCAAGAAAGGGCCACGTTGGATGGCTATTGCCGCGAAATATCGCGGAAAACACGATCCGGTCGGCGAAGCCGCGCGCTGGCAGGAGCGCCGCCGATTGTCACCGCGAGGGGAAGGGGGCGAGCTCGATACTCACAAGTCGCAGCGTGCATCCTTTTCCGGCGATGCCGAGGCCGCGCTGAATCGTCACGCGACAGCCGATCGTGCCGCGCATCAACTCGCGGACGAGGCGTTCCAGACGACCGGCGCGGCGGATCGCCAACTTCCGCGGCGGGTGAAACCGAATCGTGATCGTGTCGTGGCCGCTCTTGGCCTGCAAAATGCCCTTCTCGATCTCGCTCGAGAGCGTAAAGGGGCCACCGTTTGGGCCGATCAGACGGTCGGCCTGATAGTCGACCTTGCCGATCTCGATCCGCCAGCGCGGCTCGCCGTCCGCCGCAACCTCGAGGATGTAGTAGCGTTGCTGTAGCTTCGGGTTGGCGACGTAGCGCATGAAGTCGTTCAAGCGCAGGAGCGAGGGTTGCACGACGTAGAAGCGCGCGAGCAACGTGCCGTTCCGCTGGAGCCCGAAGACCGTGCCTCCGATCGATAGCGGTCGCGGATATCCGCTGTGATACCGTACATAGATGTCATCGAGGAGTGCAACGCCAAGCCCGATGCGCGGTTTCGCAAAGCCCGAGAGCGGCGGCAGCCCGCTCACCGAGGCGCGACCCGACGGCCAGTCGTAGGCGATCGCCAGGTTGATCCGCGACGGCATGACGCGGCCGCTCTGGGGATCGACGAAATAGAGCGATCCCTCGGCGCGGATCCTCAGCGTTCCTTTCCTCAGTAGGCCAGGTAGGCTAGCGAGGGTGAAAAGGTGTGGCATGACGAAGTAGGCGTTGAAGCTGTAGATCCCCGAAATCCGTAGCGGCGCGTCGCTCAGTGAGTCACCGCGAACGGGAACGGCGATCCACTCCAGGACCTTGCGTCGATTGAAGAAGGCGACGCACGGGCGGTTGCGCGGGACGTGGACGTGTCCCGTCGTCTCGACGATCCGACTCCCGAGGAACGTTGGATCGCCGAGGAGCACCCGATCGACCTGCAGACGATAGCGTAGCCCCAATCGGCCCGTGGGCAGCGGCTCGGGACCGAGGCAACGACCCACGGTGACGCGGCTCAACCTACGAAGCAACGCGTCGAGGCGGATGATCTTCGGCTCAGCAGAGAGCGCTGCTGGCAGGCAAACGATCAACGCCACGAGCGCGGGTATGCGATGAGAACGTCGCATTGCCATCGGAACCTCCACGTACGAAATGAGAACGACCCGCGCTTCGCGCCCATTCCCCGCTCACCACTGGGTTGTATCGCGGCGCCGTCCGCGGTAGGCTATCGACATCGAGTCTGGAGGTGTGTCGATGTCGATCTTCGATCCGTTGCGAGACCGTGCCAACGCGGCGGCGTACCGCATCATGTACGCGATGAACCCGACCAAGCCGCCATGGGAAGCACACGCGCCCCATCCGCCCCTCGTCGAGCTTCTCGACCGCGGGATCGTTCGGAAAGGGCGCGCCCTCGACGCCGGGTGCGGCCTCGGGACCCAGGCGATCTTTCTCGCCCAGAGCGGGTTCGACGTCGAGGCGATCGATTTTCAGCCCCAGGCGATCGAGCAGGCTCGGGCGAACGCCGCCGCCGCGGGCGTCACCTGTCGTTTCGAGCGAGTCGACGTCAGCAAGCGTTCGTCGCGGCAGCCCTATTCGCTGATCATCGATCGCGGTTGCCTGCACAGCCTTTCGCCGACGGCGATGCGTCGCTACGCCGAGAACGTCAAAGGCTGGCTCGCACCCGGGGGCCACTTTCAGGTCAGCTGCTTCGTCTGGGAGACGCCGCTCGAGTGGTTGACGCCCTCGATGACGCCGAAGATGCCGGCGGCCAAGGTGATCGAGTTGTTCGTCGGTGAGCTCGAGCTGATCGATCGAGCCCAGGTGCGGAGATGGGCGCCGGGACGGCCGAAGATGCTCACCTTCCTCTTTCGACGTCCCTGCGAGCCGAGAGAGGTCCACGGGCGCTGAGGATCGCGATGATCCATCGTTTCACGAGCCTCCGGCGATCAGTGGGGCAGCCACGTCGGCGTCAGGCCAGGGGCGATCCCCAAGGCGGCGGCGAGGGCGAAGAGCAGCCCCGTGATCACGACCACGCCGATCAGGTTGAGGGCGAGCCCGACGCGCGCCATCTCTCCGATCCGAACCCGACCGCTGCCGAAGACGACGGCGTTCGGCGGTGTCGCCACGGGCAGCATGAAGGCGCACGAGGCCGAAAGCGTAGCGGGTATCATCAGCAACAGCGGGTGGAGCTGCATCGCGACGGCCATCGAGGCGAGGATCGGCAGGACGAGCTGGGCGGTCGCGGTGTTCGAGGTCAACTCGGTGAGAAACGTCATCACCAAGCAGATCGCGGCGACGACGGCGATCGGTGCGACGCCGGACATCGCGCGCAGCTGCTCGCCGATCAGCTTCGCCAGGCCGCTCACCTCGAACCCCGCGGCGAGAGCGAAGCCGCCACCGAAGAGGAGCACGATCTCCCAAGGGACGTGGCGGAACGAGTCGACCGCGAGGAGGCCCTCGCCCGGCCGTTTTCGCGACGGGATCAGAAACAGGACGAGGGACATTCCGATCGCCACCGTGGCGTCGTCGACTCGCAGACGCCCACCCAAGAGCTGCTCCCAGCCCGGTATCGTCAGCGCGCCGAGGGGCAGCGGGCGACGAAAGGTCCAGAGCAGCGCCGTGATCGAGAAGACGATCAGCACGATCGCTTCGTCGATCTCGAGCGCTCCGAGGCGGCGTCGCTCCTCGGCGATGATCTCGGGGTCGACGCGCAGCTCGTCGTCGAAGCGAAAGAAGACGCGCGTCAAGAGCAGGATCACCACGGCGAGCATCACCGCCGCGACGGGGACGCCGATCACCAACCAGCCGCCGAAGGTCACCTTCGGTGCTCCCGGGAAGCCGATGTTGAAGATCCGGCGAAGGGCGAGATTGGGCGGCGTGCCGATCAGCGTCGCCAGCCCGCCGACAGAGCAGCCGTAAGCGATCGCTAGCATCATCGCCGTCGCCAATGGGCGCGCTTTGGTGCCGCCGACCTGCTCTTCGACCTTGCCTACCACCGCCATCCCGATCGGCAGCATCATCAGGGCCGTCGCCGTGTTCGAGATCCACATCGACAGGAAGGCGGAGGCGAGGGTGAAGCCGCCGACCAGCGCGCGCGGACCGCTGCCGACGAACCGAACGATGTTCAGCGCCAGCCGACGATGGAGATTGCAGCGCTCCATCGCGATGGCGATCAGAAAGCCGCCGATGAAGAGAAAGATCGTGCTGTTGATGTACGTCGCGGCGACGGCCCCTGGCGTCGTGATCCCGAGGAGCGGGAAGAGGAGCAACGGGAGCAAGGCGGTGGCCGCCAGCGGGATCGCTTCCGAGACCCACCAGACCGCCATCAACGCCGCGATCGCCGCCATCGAGCCGATGCGCGGAGCGCTGGCGTGGATCGGCCAGATCAAGAGCGCGACGAAGCCGACCAACCCCGCGATCAGTCCGATCATGCGCTGCTTCGACAGTCGTGTCTCGCCTGATTTCGTCACGGTCGTGGCTCCCACCCCAGGATACACGATATCTCGCATCCGATCGGCGTAGATCGAACGCTCGTGTGATACGTTTGTTCCGATAAGTTGCGGTGGCGCGGGACGATCCCGAAACCACAGCAAATCAAAACGACGACGAGGAGTTGAAGATGGGACGCCGTGGAGCGAGACGAGCACTGCGCGAGACGATGCGATTGGCCCTGGCGGTCGCGACGCTCGCCTGTCTTTTCGTTGGTTGCCAGGAGCCGAAGACGACGACGCGGACGGGTGTCGAGCGCCCGAGCGACTCGGATGGCCCGGGATCGCCGAAAAAGGGTGAGTCGAAGACGACGCAGAACACGAAGCGCCCAGGCGATCCGCGGGAGGTGTTGGACAAGGCGCCGAGCCAAACGGGAAGCACGACGAAGTCGCGCGACGACGGGAAAAAGCCTCGCAAGCCGAATCGACGCCCGCCCGTTTTGAAGATCACGACCTCTCCCGTTCCCAGTCCGTCGCCCGAGCCGCGACCGGATTCGACGGTGCGCGGTTCCCTCGGTCGCCGCACTGCGAAGAAGATGAAGGGCATTGCGCGCAAGAGAGACCGCATCTCGTCGAGATACCGGGTCGGAACGCTCGTCGAGAAGGAGAAGACCGGCAAATCGAAGAAGC
>JAGQJP010000580.1 GCA_020430585.1 Myxococcales bacterium
CGACGGACTACGACTGCTGGCACGAGAGCGAAGAGGACGTCACCGTCGACGCCGTCCTGGCGATCCTCAAGCAGAACGTCGAGAACGCCAAGCGTGTGATCCGCGCCACGGTGCCGAAGATTCCCCACGGCCCCTGCCCGTATCACAACGCGCTGGAGAACGCGATCCTCACGCCGCGTGACGCCGTCTCTCCTCAGCGCCTCGAAGAGCTCAACCTCCTGATCGGGAAGTACATGCGATGAGCCTATTGGTTGTCGGATCGGTGGCCTACGACTCGATCGAGACCCCGAGCGCCAAGCGCGACGACGTCCTCGGCGGGTCGGCGACGTTCTTCTCGTATGCCGCATCGTTTTTCACCGACGTGCGCCTGGTCGCGGTCATCGGTGAGGATTTTCTCGAGGCGGATCTCGATCGGCTGCGCCAGCGGCGCGTCGACCTGACGGGGCTCGTGCGCGAGCCGGGCGAATCGTTTCGTTGGGGTGGTCGCTACCACGACAACATGAACGAGCGGACGACGCTGTTCACCTACCTCAACGTCTTCCAGAGCTTCAAGCCCGTGCTGCCGCCCTCGTACCGGGCGACACCGTTGGTCTTCCTCGCCAATATCGACCCCGCGTTGCAGCTCGACGTCCTCGACCAGATCGAGTCGCCCGAGCTGGTCGCCTGCGACACGATGAACTTCTGGATCGACGGAAAACGCGACGAGTTGCTCGAGCTCCTGGCGCGGATCGACGTGCTGGTCGTCAACGAGGAAGAGGCTCTCGACCTCTCGGGGGCGCACTACGTCGCCGGCGCTGGTCGCGCGATCCAAGAGCTCGGGCCGCGCACGGTGATCATCAAGCGCGGGGAGTACGGAGCGGTGCTCTTCAGTGACCAGGACATCTTCTTCGTTCACGGCTACCCCGTCGAGGATCTGACGGATCCGACGGGCGCTGGAGACACCTTCGCCGGCGGATTCATGGGCTATCTCGCCCGCACGCGAGACTTTTCGGCGCGCAACATGCGCGTGGCGACGGTGGTCGGAAGTTTGATGGCGTCGTTCGTTGTAGAGGGATTTTCGCTCGAAGGTCTGTATAATGTCGACATGCAGAAGATCCACGAGCGCTATCGTGACTTCGTCGCGCATACGCAGTTCGATCCACTCAAACTTTAGACCCGATGGGGGACCCATGCCAAATCGAACCATCCACCTGATCGTCTCGCTCGCCCTGCTCCTCACGCTGGCCGCCTGCGGCTCGTCGTCCAAGAGCAGCGAAAGCGATACCACGTCGGGCGACACGACGACGGGCAACGATACGACGACCCAACCGACCTTCAAACCCGAAGAGATGATCGGCACGACCTGGCGCTTTACCGAGCTCAACGCCGAGTTTCCCGCCCACTCGGGGGCGCTCTTGACCCAGGTCTGGAAGAGTGACATCCGCTGGTGTGAAGAGACGGCTCAGATCTGCTGCGACCACCCGACGAGCACCGTCGGTCCGATCACGATGGGCTCGGAGGACTGCACCTCGACGGGCGGCACGCTGGTTGGCAAAGAGACCTGCACGCCCGCATTGAAGCTGATCATCCTGATGACGGTGCTCAAGCTCGAAGGCACCACGATGACCGTCCGCGCGGGTTCGGGCGACATCGCCTACCTCGTCGACACGGCGAAGGCGACCTGGTACACCGTCGATCCCTCGGACCCGCTGAACACGATCGATCCCGCGGAGATCACCACCGACCTCGTCGGCCCGGACTTCACCGCGACCTCGGAGTCGGTGCTCTTCTTCCCGACCTCGGCGACGAACAAGGCGATTCCGATCCGCAAGCTGAAGGTCGACGGGAGGTTCACCTACGTCGCCGACATCCGCCCCGAAGAGGGCTGCCGTCTGACGGGCACCGCCCCCGTCCCGGGCTGGATCGTCGAGGGGACGATGAGCGGCGTGATCACCATCGCCGAGGCCGACGAGCTGCAGACGACGCTGATCCCCGGCCAGACCAAATCCCTCAAGTGGGTTCTCGACAACTTCAACGATCAACCGAACGAAGACCTCGACAACGACGGTACGATGGACGCGTACAAGTTCAGCGGCACCTTCAAGGCACGGATGGTCTCGAACTTCTCCGAGACGAAGTGACGCGTGCCCCCCGACGATGGACCTCTTTGAGCACCGTTTGAGCCGTGACAAGAGCTGGGCTCCCCTCGCCGAGCGGATGCGCCCTCGCAGCCTCGACGAGATCGTCGGCCAGCGTGAGCTCCTCGCGCCGGGTCGCTTCTTCGCCCGCGCGCTGACCTCCGACCGCCTGCCGTCGATGATCCTCTGGGGTCCTCCCGGCTCGGGCAAGACGACGCTCGCGCAGCTGATCGCCCAGCACACCAAGGCCGAGTTCGTGCCCTTCTCCGCTGTCCTCGGTGGCGTCAAGGAGATCCGCGAGATCGTCGCCCTGGCGCAACGCCGACTCGCCGAGCTGAGTCGGCGCACGGTGCTCTTCGTCGACGAGATCCATCGCTTCAACAAGTCGCAGCAGGATGCGTTCCTGCCCCACGTCGAGCGGGGGATCATCACCCTCGTCGGGGCGACGACCGAGAACCCGTCGTTTTCGTTGAACCACGCGTTGCTCAGCCGCTGCCGTGTGCTCGTCCTCCAGTCGCTCGGCGAAGAGGAGCTGCTCGAGCTCTTGCGGCGGGCGCTGCACGAGCCGAAACGCGGCCTGGGCCAGCTGGGGCTCGAGCTCGACGACGCGGTGCTGCGCCGAATCGCGCGAAGCGCCGACGGAGACGCGCGAGCGGCGTTGAACTTGCTCGAGTCGGCGGCGCTCTATGTGCAGGAGACCCAGAGCGAGACGCTCGCCGAGGGCGACTGGGACTCGTTCCTCGAGAATCACACCGTGCGCTACGACCGCGAGGGCGAAGAACACTACAACGTGGTTTCGGCGCTGATCAAGAGCATGCGGGGCTCGGATCCCGACGCGGCCATCTACTGGATGACGCGCATGCTCGAGGGGGGTGAGGATCCGCTGTTCATCTTGCGACGGATCGTGATCTTCGCCGCCGAAGACGTCTCCAACGCAGATCCCCAGGCGCTCGGCGTCGCCATCAGCGCTCTTCAAGCCTTCCAGGCGGTCGGCCTGCCCGAAGGCGTGTTACCAATGGCCCAAGCGGTGACCTATCTCGCCTGCGCCCCGAAGTCGAACAGCGCGATGATGGCCTACCTACGGGCGCGCAAGGCGGTCCAGGAGCACGGTGCCCTCCCTGTACCGGCGCACATTCGCAATGCGCCGACGTCGCTGCTCAAACAGCTCGGCTACGGGCGCAATTACAAATATCCCCACAACTTCAGCGGGCACTACGTGCGGGACGAGTACCTCCCTGAGGCGTTGCGAGGGGCGCGCTTCTATCGACCGTCAGCGAACGGGTTCGAGGCCGAGATCGCCGGGCGCCTCGATGGGTTGCGGGCGACACCAGAGCCCGAGGACGATCTCCCGTCGAAAACGAAACCAAGTTGAGGGATTTTCCTCGGAAGGTTGTATAATGATCCGGACATCGCGCCGCGGAGGATTCGACGTGGCGGTGATCATCCAGCGATGCACTCAAACCCTAGGCCCGATAGGGGGAATCATGCCGACTCGATCGATCCAGACGACCACCTCACGACTGCTCTCGCTGCTTCTGCTCTTGCTCTTGGGCGCCTGTGGCTCGTCCTCCAAGACGAGCGATAGCGACGCGACGGTGACCCCCGACACGAGCGTCGACAGCGACACCTCGACGACTCCGACCTTCAAGATCGAGGAGATGATCGGCTCGACCTGGCGCGTCACCGAGTTGATCGCTGACGCCCCAGCGAACTCGGCCGGGGTGATCAACACCGTCTGGTCCAACGACATCCGTTGGTGCGAAGAGACCTCCCAGATCTGCTGCGACCACCCCGCGGTCACATCTGGGCCGCTGGCGATGCCGACCGAGGATTGCACCTCGACGGGCGGGACCGTCGTCGGCAAAGACAAGTGCGCTGATTCGTTGAAATTCATCATCATGGTCAAGCTACTGAGCCTGGACGAATCGACGCTCACCCTGCGCGTTGGCTCGGGCGACGTCGCCAAGCTGATCGAGAGCGGAAGCGCGACCTGGTTGACGGTGCACCCGAACGACCCGAACACGCCGATCCCGCCGAGCGACATCGATACGACGATCAACGGCGTCGAGTTCACCGCGAACCTCGAGTCGGCGATCTATTTCGTCTCGTCGGTCGTGAACAAACCGATCCCGATCCGCAAGCTGACGGTCAACGGCAAGTTCGTCTACGTGGACGATGTTCGGCCGGTCGACGGCTGTCGTCCGCAGAACAGCAAACCCGTGCCGGGCTGGATCATGGAGGGCACGCTGAGCGGGGTGATCACCACGTACGAGGCCGAAGACCTGGTGACGACGCTGATCCCCGGCCAGCAGAAGACCCTCAAGTGGGTGCTCGACAGCTTCAACGACCAGCCGACCGACGACATCGACGACGACGGTACCCTCGACGCCTACAAGTTCACGGGGACGATCAAGGCTCGGATGATCACGAACTTCAACGAGAACTAGGCGAATTGCGGGTGTGCAAATCTGTTTGCCACGGCTCGGGGCTCTTGGTATCGTAGGCGGCGAACGTGATTCCGCACGTTCGCACGCACGCGTAATTGTGTCCACGCACACGACTGTCGTACCGAAGGGGGGCCGCAATGAAGACCACGTCACCGCAAACGATCGTGAGCACCGTCTACGGGATCTGGGGCTCGAGCATTCTCGCTGCCGCCGTCGAAAACGGCGTCTTCTCACTTCTCGATGCAGGTCACGCCACAGCGGAGGCCGTCGCTGAGGCTGGCGGGTTGTCTCTGCGCGGGACACAGGCGCTGCTCGACGGGCTCGCCGGGATCGGTCTGGTCGAACGCGACGGGGGAAATTACAAGAACAGTGAGGAGTCATCGACCTATCTCGTGAAGGGAAAGCCCGCCTACCTCGGTGACTTGGCGACGCGGATCGTCTCGGAGTTCTCGAGCTGGAGCCAGCTTCCCGAGGTCGTCAAGTCGGGGGCGCCAGCCGCCGCCCACATGGATCTCGACGAGGACCCCTACTGGGAGTCGGTGGTGATGGCGATCGCTCCGCTGGCGATTCCGGCGGCGCATTTCGCGGCACAACGCCTCGAGTTGGCGACGATGGGGCCGATCAAGTACCTCGACATCGGCGGCGGCTCGGGCGTCTGGTCCGTGGTCTGGCTCGAGCTCAACCTCGACGCCAAGGGTGTGCAGATCGACTGGGCCAACGTGAACAAGCTCGCCCGGGACTACGTCGCGCTCCACGGCTTCGGCGACCGTTTCGAGACGATCGACGGCAACTTCCACACCCTCGACTTCGGGACCGAAGAGTACGACGTGATCCTCTATTCCCACTGCGCCCAGGCGGCGACCCCCGAACAGAACATCGCGGTCTTCAAGAAGGTACGGCAGGCGCTCAAGCCTGGTGGCGTACTGGTGGTCAATGACTGCATCTTGAACAATGATCGCAGTGGGCACAACTTCGCGTTGACCTTCAACGTCAACCTGCTGCTCCACTCGTCGGCCGGCTCGACCTGGACCAAGAAGCAGCTGCGAGAATGGCTCGACGCCGCCGATTTCCACGACGTCACCTTCGAGCAGACGCCGACGGCGGCTGCCCTGCTCTTCGCGCGCGTCGCGCCCCCCGAGATCGTCGCTGCCGACGAGTGATCCTCTCGATTAGAGCGAGATCGGTGATCGGAGCTCCGAGATGATGCCACGGGTCCGCTCGAGGATCGGACGCATCTCGAGGCGCTGGAAAATCTCCGCGGCCTGTTCGAGCTGTTCGCGGCCCTTCGCCATCAGACCGCGCTCGATCAGGTGGTGGCCGAAGTTCAACAGGCTCTTGCCCAGCTCGGCCTCACAGGAGATCTCGCGGAGGAT
This sequence comes from Myxococcales bacterium, assembly GCA_020430585.1. Classification (GTDB taxonomy): domain Bacteria; phylum Myxococcota_A; class UBA9042; order JAGQJP01; family JAGQJP01; genus JAGQJP01. The sequence goes on from JAGQJP010000580.1 coordinate 5,938, forward strand.
GTCGATGCTGCGCGTGTAGAACGTGTCGGCGTCGCGCTCGCTCGCCGGGCCCTGGTCGTCGTCGTAGAGCACGTTCGCGTGAATGTCGCCCAGCGCCTTGAAGGCCATCCCCATCAAACGCTTGGAGCCGAGATACTCGGCGATCGCCAGCGCGTTGCGCGTCATCTCCGTCGCTTTGGAGAGGTTGCCGTCGAGCAGCGCGAGGCGACCGAGGTTGATGAAGGCGTCCGACATCGGCCGCCGATCGCCCGTCTCTTCGCCGAGCTCGATCACGTGAAGCAGATGTTCCCGCGCCTCGTCCAGCTGCTCGGTGGTGAGCAGCGCCTCGCCGATATTGGCGTAGAGAATGCCCTGGACCTCCTTGTCTCCGATCTCTTGCGCGATGCGTAGCGCTTCGCGCCACAGATCGACCGACTGGTGGGTCTTGCCGCGCTCGTAGAAGATCACGGCGAGGTTGTTGAGCGAGCGCGTCAGTCCCTGTTTGTCTCCGATCTCGCGCCGCAGCTCGAGCGCCTCTTTGAAGCAGCGCACGGCGTGCTTGATGTCGCCGCGGTCGAGATAGATGTTCCCGATGTTGTTCAACGAGAGGGCGATCGAGCGTTTGTCTCCGATCTCGCGGCGGAGCTTGGCGCTCTTGCGATGAAAGCCGAGGGCCTTCTCGACGTCGCCCTTGAGCCAGCAGATTCGCCCGATATCGTCGTAGTTCGACGCGATGCCGCGCACGTCGTTGACGCTGTCGAAGAGAGCCAGCGACTGCTGAAACTTCTCCAGCGCGACATCGTATTCGCCGAGCTCACGATAGGTGCGCCCCATCTTGTTGTAGGCGACCCCGCCCTTCGCCCGCGAGCCGACGATCCACGCAAGGCGCAACATTTCGTTGAGACAGCGCAACGCCTTCTCGTAGTCGGCGATCAGCGAGAGGACATTGCCGAGATCGTGATAGATCTCGAGCTTTTGCGTGTAATCGTCCTCCGAGAGGAGGTGCAGCCCCCGCTCGTAGAACTTGATCGCCTTCTTGTTCGCGTAGCGGTCTTTGGCGCTCTCGGCGAGCTTGAGCACATACTCGGCAGCGCGCTCGGGGCGGCCACCGAGCTCCCAGTGGCGGGCGATCGGCTCGTGGTACTCTTCGATGTGATTCACACCGTGGATCGTCAGCCAGTTGGCGACCATCCGATGCTTCAGCTCGTGGGCCCGTGGCTCGGAGCGCTCGAGGATGCTCTCGCGTTCGATCGCGTACTTGAACGCGTACTCCTCTTCGCCGGCAAAGGAGCTGTCGGGGCTGCGTTTGAGGATGTCTTTGAGAATCAGGCCGTCGAGGAGCACACGAACGCGCGTGGCATGCTCGGCGCGGCTAGACTTCCAGTACTTCTCGTTCTCCTGCCAGCCCTCGGACTCCAGGCGATAAAGCATCAGGAGGGCGCCGAACCAGAAGGTGTTGCCGATCACCGCCGCCTTTTCCAAGAGGGCGATCTCTTCCGCCGTCTGGTTCTCGAGGCGCGCCGAGACGACGCCTTTGAGGGTCAAGGGGACGTCGATGTTCGCCAGCTCGTCGCCTTTGATCGTCCAGTGGGGCTCTCCTGGCTCGATCACCTTCAGATCGACGAGGTAGCGCACGATCCCTTCGATCGCCAGCGGGTGCCCTCCGGATTTCTTCTGGATGATCTCGAAGAGATCGTCGGGGATCTCGCGCGCCAGCTGCAAGATGTCGCGCAACAAGCGCCGCGAGCTCGCGTCGTCGAGGGTACGCAAGTGCAGCGTTTCGAGACGTCCCCAGCTGCGTTGGCGGTCGAGAAACTCGGGTTGGCCCGTCACGATCAACAAGATCGGCGCGTCGTCGAGGTGCGTGTAGAGGTAGTCGATCAGCGCCAGGGACTCGGGGTCGGTCTCCTCGAGATTGTCGAAGGCCAAGATCAGCGGCGTCTTCTTCGCGTCGGTGCGCAACAGGTGAACGAGCGCCTTCGACGCGCGCTCGCGCAGGCCACGCACGTCTTCGGTCAGAAACGAGGTATTGACACCTTCGGAGAACTTGAAGCCGACGAGATAGCTGATCAAGTTGGCGACCTCCACCGAGTCGTCGCTCCCGAGGATGTAGTGCACGCCGTCGCAGAACTTCTTGTACGCCGTCTCGCCCTTCTCGACGTCGAGAATGTAGAACCGGTTGCGCAGCAGCCGTTGGATGATGCTGAACGGCGCAGGCTCGACCGAGCTCTCGGAGGCCAAGAGAAAATTGGCGCGCTCGAAGCTCGCATCGAGGGTGCGGTTGAATTCGCTGATCAGGCGGCTCTTACCGACGCCGAGCTCGCCGACGATGTTGACCAGCTGCACGTGATTGGTCTCGATCGCCCGCTTGAACGCGGTACGCAGCTGATCGAGCTCTCGCTCCCGCCCCACGGTTTCGGTCTGGACACCGTGGATCTTCCAGGGATCCGACGGCGCCTCTTCTTGGTGCTCGCTGTCCTTGAAGATCAATGTCGGCTCGCTGTGCAACGTGCCGTCGTCTTCCTCGTCGTCGTCGTAGAGCTCGAGGTCGACGACGTCGAGCTCCGTCGCGGCGGCATCTGCCGGAGCCGGACCGACCTCCATCGCGGGCGGGGGGGTGACGTCGGTCGTACCGCGATCGGGCATCTCGAGCTCGGGAGCATCCGAGACCGAGACGATGCCGTCGCCGCCCCTCGCCAGCTCCTCCGCATTGATGCGAGCGACGTTGTCGTCGCCGATCACCAGCTTGTCGGTGTCGCTTTGCGGTCCGAACG
>JAGQJP010000581.1 GCA_020430585.1 Myxococcales bacterium
CCGTCGTCGATCCTCTGTCACACGATGGCGCATCGACCGGCGACCGCGGAGGCGACCTGACGAGCTTGTCGTTGGCGCCGAGACGACCGCTGCTCGCCGCGCGGCTCTCACGAGTCGATCTGCACGACGAGCTCGCGGCTCGGTTGTACGACACCCTGCACCGCTGCGGCCGAGGCGGCAGACGAGGAGTGAATTCTGTAGCGCATCGACGCGTTGGGCGAGACGGTGATCGTTCCGTTCGGGATTGGCAACAGCGAATGCAACTCGAAGATTTCCTCGTCTTCAGCGGCGTGCATCAGCCAGGCCTTCTCGGCCCAGCCGACGTCGTACTGCAGCACCACGGGCGCGTCGGCCAGCGACAATTTGAAGTCGATCTCGAACGGCTCGCCTTCGAACGTCAGCTGCGCGGGCGGTGGAGCGCTGGTCGTCGTGAACGTGCACGTCAGATCGAAGTCGCCGTCTGGTCCGGCGGAGTTGGCGCTCGCCGTGCCGTCGACATCGCTCTCGAAGCTGCGCTCGATCTTCGCGGTGCCCAAGCTTTCGTAGGGCTTCTCCAATCCGATCCAGTACCAGAACGAAAGATCTTCCTCCTGAGCGAAGCAGGTCGCCGTCATCGTCGCCGAGCCGGGATGACCCGAGACCGAGATCGATGGAGGACCCGGAAAGACGACCTCTTCATTGTCTTCGACGTCGAATTGGCGCGTCGCCTTCGAACTGTAGGTATAGGCGTCTGGCTCGTTCTCGTCTCTGACGGAGACCCCAGGTTGAAAGCGGATCTCTCCGGTCCCCCCGTCCTCGGCGTTGTCGTGCACGAACGCTTTGACGAAGTCGACGCGCACATTGCGAGGCACCCGCGGAACGGGTGTGCGACCGGGATCGAAGTTCTTGTTGCTGACCCGAGCTACTGCCGAGGCCACAGACCCGTCGCTCTTGAGCGTATACTCCTTGAACGATCGACCGAAGGGAATCGCCCACTCGGCGATCGCCCCAGAATCGTAGGCATGCTGTGCGAGAGGGACGAGAGGATCGGGCTCCACCACAACAGGAGCACCCGCGGCGTCCTCGAATCTGTGGAACGCGCGGTTGATCGGGATCTCGGCGATTGGCTTCAGCGTCGTCACGTTGAAGACTCGCGCGATGAGCGTCAGCTGGAACGATCCGGCGACGGCGGAGCTCGAATAGACGATGTTTTGAGACCAACCTGCGCCGAGGGAGACGGAGATACCTCGTTGAATGGTTTTCGCCGCCACGCTCAGCTGGGACTGAACAGCGACTCCGCTCGAGTTGGCGAGGACAAACAACTCGGATGTCTGAAACGTGACACCGTTGAGGCGAGCCTCGATCTGAAAGGGAAAACCATCGGGAATATTCAAGGTTTTTGTTCCGCCGATCTCATCCTTCTGTCCGATGCGAAAGCTCGTGACCGACAGAGAAACCCACTGATAATCGCGGGCGTAGGGTTGCTGCACGAGGCGACCGTAGATGTTGTACGCCAAGTTGTTCTTGCGCATCAAAGGTCCGGGGGTTGCCTGAAAGGTCACGACATTGTTCGTATTGTCGACGCCCTGCGCGCCGTCGCCGCTCTCTGGATAGAGGCCGACCTGACTGGTCATCGGCACGATCATGCGAAAGGTCCCCAGGGGGCCAAAGATCGTGTGCGCCACCGAACCGAAGACGAGCAACTTGGAGTTCGGTTGCGCGCTGTCGCTCGTGCTCCACTCGAGAAAAACGGTCTTGCTGAGCGACCCATCGAGTCCCGTCTTGAACCCACTGAACGGCACGAAGCGCGTCTCGGCCGCCACCAGCTGCGCACCTGGGAAGAGGCCGGCGCTGTCTTTGCTCCACGCCGAGGGATCGAGGGGATCGTTGAACGCGGCGTGGAACTGATAGACCTCCCAGCCCACGATATAGTAGGTCACGTACGGGAGATTCGGATTCTTCGCTTGCGCCTGGGCGAGCTCCGAGAGGATCGATGTCGCCGGCTGGTCCTGCAACGCCTCGGCCGATTGAGGCCCGCCAGCCGGCACGGCCAGGCTGCCCGTCAGCTCGATCAGCTCGAGTGAGAGCTGGTAGCGCATGCATGGTACCCCAGTCGGCAGCGGGGCGAGGCTCGGTTCGAGCTCGGCGGAGTCGAGAAATCCGACGAGCGTCGGGGCGCCCTCAGGGGCCGCCTCGAAAACCGGACCAGCGGGCGACGCGGTGACCGTTCCGTTGAAGACGCTGACGCCCACGTAGCGTCTGAGACGGTTGACGACACTCGCGAGCTCGATCCGGTCGAGGATCGTCTGTTCGAACTTTCGGGGCACCACGCGACGCAACAAATGGTCCAACTGCGGCCCGTACAAACCGAAATCGACTTGAAGCTGGGCGATCGCCCAGGCCGGGAAGTCGGCGAATGGGTCTAGCGTATTGGGGGGCGGCGGGGCGACGAGTTTTGACCACGCCTGCTGGAACGTGATGAATTCTTTGACGAACGCCGACGCCGTAGAGGAGATGGTGTGAAACGGTAGGACGTTGATCATGTTCTGGAAGCCGAGGGCCGCCTCGAATGCCGGAGCGTCCGACCATCCGAAGAGCGCGCTCAGTAGCCATGCGGTCCGCTCATCCAACTCGTCGGCGAATGCATCGACGGCGCCAGCAGCGACGGCAGCGCTGAGCACCGCTCCCGCATCGCTCAGCGCTTCATCGGTGCTCGACTGCAAGACCGTCGACAGCGCGTCGAAAAGTGTGCTGCGGACGTCCTTCGCCGCATTGGGTGCCGTCGGGCGTAACGGCAAGGCGAGGATGACGTTTCCCACCAACTCGGCGTTGTCCCGCACGAACGACGTGAACGCCCTCCGCAAGGCAGATGCGAGACCCGCAGCGGCGGCTTTGTCGGGAATGTCGTCAACTCCCGTATCCAGATCGCCGAACACCGCGCACATCGAGTCGTATAGCGGTTTCGTCGTCGCCGCGTAGCGCCTGCGCGTCAAGCTGCTGTCGGTCACCGAAACCTGCGCCATCACACCCCAATCCCAGAGGCATCGCCCGGCGCTGATCCGCGGCCGGAGCAATACGCGGCTTAGGATCTGGTCGAAGTTCGTATCGTGGGAGCCGACGATCTCGGTGCCCGAGGTCTCGAACTCGATCGTGAGCAGCAACCCGTCGAGCTCGTCGTGCCAGGTCAGGGTCACGTCGCCGATCGCCTTCGCGGGATCGATGTTCACGTCGACCAGGCGGCTGTAGGTGTAGAGCACGACGAAGCCGACGAAAAAGTAGGGATCGTCGGCGTCGAGGGACGTGGTCGTCACTTGATCCGAGATATCCAGCGGAACGCTCTGTCGGCCGAGGATCGTGCGCAGGGTGGCCGAAAGCACGAGATCGCTCGCGCCCGCGCCGGACTCGAGGTGCCCGCTGAACGGCTCGGCTCCGTCGCGTAGCATCTCTGGACCGACGGGATCAGTGGGCGCGCCGACGAAGAAATCGGGCAGCATGAACTGCGCGACTCGCTCCAACAGGACCTCCTTGTCCTGGCCCTTCGTGCCGAATTCGCCGTCTGTGCTGCTCGCTTTCTGATACTTGTCGAACACCAGCAACTGCCGCAACGTCTCGAGGACCTGTTGCGGTATGACCTTGAAGACCATGGCCCCCCCATTTCGCCGGACGATTATGTAGAAAGAACAGATAAATCGGTCGATCGGCTCGGATACCTTCATGATTGGCCCATGAGCCAATCGATGTCAAGCGGCCTCGAGCGTCGTGGCCCCCCGCGGATGGAACGGAACTTGCGTTGTGGCACGAGCGCGACCCGGGACCAAGGAGGCCATCGTGTTCGACATCATCAGCCATCGAAGCTCTCTCTTTCTCGTGACCACGCTCATCGTGAGCCTGCTCTCCGCCTGCTCGGGGGCCGGTGACGCGGTCGTAGCGCCAGATGGATCCCAACTGGCCGACTCTGCACAGGATTCTTCTGGGGTCACGCCGACCGACGCGACCGTGACGGAGCTGGACGGGGTCGATCCGTCGGATGTGACGTCACAGTCCGACGTGATCGAACCCGATGCGCCGGACAACGACGTCTCGGCCGCGCTGGATGCGCTCGTGGTCGACACCAGCGTCCCCTGCGCGACGACGGCGGAGTGTGACACGACGAGCTACTGCTCCGCGGGCCACTGCGTTCCGGGGTGCGACTCCGATCTGCAGTGTCTGTCGCAGGGATCGGGCTTTCGCTGTCGAAACAACCTCTGCCAGCTGCCGTGCGCCGGCGCTCGACACGCCTGCGGCGCGGTCTGCGTGCAGGACTTCGACTGCGGCTCCCAGTGCGGCTGTCCGACGATCGCCGGGGTGCAATTGAGCTGTGATGGCCAGCGCTGCCTGGTGGGATGCGCCGCCGACCAGAAAGCGTGCCACGGGCAGTGCATCTCCGCCAACCTCCCCTGTCGGAGCGACATCGCGTTGAGTGTGACATCCGCGGGTGCGATCTACGTGTCACACGATGGAGTGGCGCGGCGCTGGGACCTCGACGACGTGACCCCGCTCGAGCTGGAGCAGGGCCTCTTGGGCGCCCTGAGCGCCGGCAGCGGACTGCTGCAGGTGGTGCGGAGCGACGGCTTCGAGTGCCGCTTGCGCCTGGATCGGAAGGTCTACTGCTTCGGGCCCCACAACTTCAATGGCGAGCTGGGCATCGGCCGCACCGACCCGGACAACGAGAAGGTCTCGTACGGCTTCGTGCTCGGGCTGCCGGCCGACATCGTGCAGATCACCAGCGGCGCCTTTCACGCCTGCGCCTTGAGCGCCGGCGGCGCGCTCTATTGTTGGGGAAGCAACGACAATCAGCAGCTGGTCGAAGACCTCTTCGTCGGCGACCAGTCGAGCGCGCTGCTGATCGAGCAGGTCAAGGACGTGCGGCGCGTGGTCGCCGGGGGGCGCCACACCTGCGCGCTGACGAACGCCGGCGAGGTCTACTGCTGGGGCGACAACGAGGACGGTCAACGCGGTGGCTGGTTGCCCTCGGGCCGCGTCGTCCTGGGCGGCACGGCGACCAGCCTGGCGGCGGGAACGAGCCACACCTGCGCCGTCTATGGCGAGGGGCTTGTCGCCTGCTGGGGTAGCAACTACTTCTGGCAGCTGGGGTACGAGAAGACCGAGCCGACCGAAACCCAGCCGACGCCGGTCGTGGTCAGCGGCCTGCCACCGATCAAGTCCGTCTGGGCCGGTGGCAACGGAACCTGCGCGGTCAGCACCGAGAACGAGATCTACTGCTGGGGCCAGACGCAAGCCCCGTTCCTCTGGGCCAGCGCCGACTCGGTCAGCGCCGTCGCCATGGACTACGGCGTCCGCTGCATGATCAACGACTCGCTGATCTACTGCCGCGCGTTGCTCGACGGCAACTGGCACGGCTTCAACGGGACGCTCTGATCCGCGAGCGTACTCTCGGCCGCTCGTGATCGTCGCCGCCGACCGGGCCCGCGGCGAGTGGCCGCTCACGACCACCACGTGAACGTTATTCATGGGTGGTGTTGCGACCACCTCGTCCCGTGGCGTCGAGCGGTCGGGCATCCGTCTCTGCCTCCGTATGTATCCAAAAGCGTGGACACGCCGCGCGTGTTATGGACAAATATGGATGAGCTTATGGAGGCCCGCCTGATGGAGCCATTGGCGAAGATTGTCATTACCCCTGAGCTTCTCAGGCTGATCGCCGAAATCGACGAGTTCAAAGGGCGGTGGGGCGCGTCTTGGGACCGCGGTCGCTGTGGTCGAGGTGGACAAAATCGGGGCGCCTGATCCAAGCGGCTCGATTTTGTCCGGTTTTTCGGGGAAATCGGGCCGATTTTGGCCAAAATCGGGTCAGATGGCGGCCGTCGGCTCGATTTTGTCCGTTTTGGGGGGCAAAACCGGACAAAACGGGGGCACTTGGATCAAGTGCGGCTGTTTTGGCCGCGTTTCGGACAAAATCGGGCGCCGGAGCCCGCGAGGCCGTCGCGTGTACCCAGAGCTTGCGCCCCACCAGGCGCGGCGGTGCTCAGTAGTAGCACCATCGAAGATCACGGGGCAATCGTCGAAGCAGCGCCCGGATCTCCTCGAGTCCAGCCCGACCGCGCGGTAGGTACGGATCGCCTCGAGCCGCTCCCGCGCCTCCTCGTCGTAGAGCCGGTAGCTGGCCGACGAGCGCGACGACGGCGAGAGCAGCCCGATGCGATCGTAGTAGAGCAGGGTGCTGCGCGCCAGCCCGACGCTGCGAGCCAGCGCGCTGATGGTGTAGGTCGCCATCTCTGTCGCTACGCCCCGTGTGTCGTGTCGCGTGACGCGTCGCGGATGCGGGCGATCTCGTCGGCGCCGATGCCGAGCCAGGCGAGGAAGCTCTCGTGCGCCTCCGGCCAGCGCGCCTCGAACTCGTGATGCCAGCGCTGCATCGCCGCCCGATCGAGCCCGATCGCCCGAAACATCTCGATCCACGCCTCTTTTCCAAACGTCGGCTGTTCCACAGGTCACCTCCTTGTTGCAGATCCGAGCCTGCACCCGACGATTGGCCGAAGCCGAAGGCGCGGTAGCTGTAGCCACTCGTAAAGTCGCAGTAGACCTGGTTTTCGTCGCCACCGACGACGGGCCAGACCTTGTAGACACCGTCCTGGGTGTAGCCCAGCGTCTTGCGCTCCTGGCAGCTGCGCGGCAGGTCGCTCCCGCTGGGGAAGCACTCCGTTCCGTCGGGGCTGATGCTGTATCCCGGTTCGCAACTCCAGGAACAGAGCGGCGCCGGAGTGCGAGGGTCGAAGTTGCACGGCACCAGCGCGGGTTCGTCGACGTCGACCGAGTGCAGCGGCTTCGTCGGATCCGGCGTGCAGGCCACAGGCTTGCTGGTCGAGCAGCTGTCGCCGACCGCGCAATAGCCGTTCGCCGCGTCGCAGACCCACTCGCACTTGGCCGGCGCGCTCCAGGTTCCGCTCGAGGGGTCGTAGCTGATCGTGACCTGTGCCGGCACGTCGATCGCGCCCGTCGGCTTGCCGTTGTCCGCGTCGCAGGGCACGAGCATCTCGGTCACGTCGGGCAGGTCCAGGTCGTTCGCGTCCGCGCCGTCGCCGAGCTGGTCGGTGCCGCTCGTGTCGGCGTCGCTCCCCGCCTGGCCGTCGTCGTCTCCGTCGTTCGGGCTCTCGACCTCCGTGCCGTTCGCGTCCGCGTCGCTCGGGCTCGTGCCGTCGCCGCTGTCGTTCGATGGCGCGACGTCGCCGCTGTCGTTCGATGGCGCGACGTCGCTCGCGTCCGTCGCGTCGCTGCCGATCTGGCTCACGTAGTCCTGGCGCACACAGTAGCCGTTCTGGCACGTGCCGTAGGCGCAGGCCGCGTCGTTGGCGCAGCCGCGGTCCCAGCAGTAGCCGCCGGCGCAGACCCCGACGCCGCAGGGATCGCTGGTCGAGCACGCCTGCAGCGCCGTGCAGATGCTGTCCAGACAGAGGCTCCCGGGATTGCACTGCGAGTCGCTCTGACAGAGCTGCCCCTTCTTCTTCGTCGCCGCTCCGCAGCCGACGGCGAACAGCACCGACGCGAGCAAGACGAGCGGGGCAAGGCGGTTGATGACGTCCATCGCTGATAGGATGACACGTTCGATCGCCTGATTCAACTGCGCCCGGGGCTTGACCCGCCGCCACGCTTTCGCTAATGTGGCCAGCGCTCGGGGCGCAGCGCACGAGCGAAAGGAGAACCGTGGACGATTACCGCACCATCAATCGCGCCTTCTGGGACAACCGCGTCGAGACCCACGCCGCCTCGGCGTTCTACGACATGCAGGCCTTCCGCGCCGGCGCCGACTCGCTGCAATGGATCGAGAACGAATGGCTGGGCTCCGTCGCCGGCCTCGACCTCTTACACCTGCAGTGCCACTTCGGCCAGGACACGCTCAGCCTCGCCCGCCGCGGAGCCCGCCTCACCGGCGTCGACCTCTCGCCCAAGGCGATCACCACCGCCCGCGAGCTGGCCAGCGAGCTCGCCCTCGACGCCGAGTTCATCTGCTGCGACGTCTTCGAGACCCTGACGCACCTTACGCGCTGCTACGACGTGGTCTTCACCTCCTATGGCGTCACCGGCTGGCTGCCCGAGCTTGCCCCCTGGGCCAAGGTCGTGGCCGGCGCGCTGAAGCCCGGCGGCCGTTTTCTGATCGTCGAGTTCCACCCGCTGGTCTGGATCTTCGACGACGGCTTCCGGCAGATCACCTACTCCTACTTCAACCGCGA
>JAGQJP010000582.1 GCA_020430585.1 Myxococcales bacterium
GCGTGGGGGGCGGAGGCGGCGGGGGCTGGGCCGACCTCGGGAGCCGCGCCGAGGTGGAGAGCGGCGCCGAGGTCGAGAGCAGCGCCGAGGTCGAGAGCAGCGCCGAGGTCGAGAGCCGCGCCAGGTCGAGAGCCCGCACAGAGGCACCAGTCTGATACAATCGGGACAATGGACGACTACTCGCCTCGAACGTTGGATCGCTCGACCTCGAGCTCGATCGAGAGGCGTTGCAACACGGCGTCATACCCGCGCTGAAGGCAGGGGTTCGGGGACTGGCTGTAGCGTATGACCGAACGCTTCGATAGTTCGAGGGCGTCGGAGATCAGAGCGACGCGAAACCCAACTGCACGAGCCATGTAGACGAGCAGCTCGCGCCATCTACGCGCGACCCTTGGCTGACGCTCGCGCACACCGCCGTATGCCAACGACGACGCGGCGATGGCCTCGAGCCGTTCGAGCCCCAGCTCACGGAAGATCGAAACGTCAGGCGTGACGGGGGCACGAGGTATGTCGACGATCGCAAACAGGTCGCTCCGCCGAAGCCGCGGAAGCTCTTTGAAGATTGTGGGCCCTCCTAGGCTCGCCTCTTGTTTGAGACCGGATGCAGGGCGACCTCCGAGCGACATCGAGCCCCTACGGAGAAGCGCTTCCCCACGAGTCGACGGAGTCCAATGGGAGCCGAGATCTAGGACTCGCGCACCGACCAAGTCGAGAAAACAAGAGCCCTCGAAAAGCGCAGGATGGTCCGGGAGCTCGTGGTGAGGCGCTTGGGTCAGCAGATAGGGAACCAAACGCTCGAGATGCCGACGCTGCCCAACCGGGACGATGTGCGAGGGTTGCAGGGGTTGCCGCGTGAGCAGGCGCAGTATCAGGCTCACGCGCTGTGCCATTCGCCCTACGTCGTCACGAGACCCGCGAATGACGAGGTGCAGATGATCATCGACGAGCGAAAAAAGCAACAGCTGTCGACCGATAGCCGCGCGAACGCGATGTAGAATGTACCGACGAGTGTTCTCGTCGTCGAACAGCGTGAGCCGCCCGATGGATGCGATCGTGAGATGATGGAATCTCATGTTCTCCTCCTTGGATCGAAATCCCATCCTTATTCTCCGTCGACTCGACCCTAGCGTTTACTGCGGCGAGTCGAATCGGCGCGAGGCGGTCGTTCGGCGCGAGGCGGTGCGTTCGGCGCGAGGCGGTCGTTCGGCGCGAGGCGGTGCGTTCGGCGCGAGGCGGTGCGTTCGGCGCGAGGCGGTCGTTCGGCGCGAGGCGGTCGTTCGGCTCAATTTGCGATTGCTGGGGATTGTTCGAATCGTGTACCGTGTTTCGATAGTACGAGCTGACGGACGATACGACCATGCGACGTTTTCAACTCCCTGTGCTCTTGGCGCTCTTTGCCCTGCTCTCGACGCAGAGCGCTTTTTTTTGCGGGCCTCCTCCCGAGGGAATCGACCTCGGAGAGTCTGGCTATGGCGACGGTCCGACACCCGGGAGCGGTGTCCCTGACTGGCGTGGAATCTATCGTTCGACGACCAACGAGCTGACCAAAGACGAGTGCAAGTCGATCGGGCTGAGCGATCCTTTCGCCGGCAAGACCATCGAGATCAAAGTCGTCCAAGAAAAGACCAAGCTCGAAGGCGTCGTCAACGAAGTGGTGGGCAGCGAGCTCGGCGACGAGAAGGTGATCGTCCGCGGCGAGATGGGAGACGGCGGCAAGCTCAAGCTGACGACCAGCGTCGTCAACAGCCAGGATCTCGTCCAGCAGGGGCATGCGATCCGGCGCGTGATCCGCTCGGACTTCGTCCTCGATGGAACGCTCCAAGACGCCCGAATCGACGCGCGCTGGCTCGTCACCGTAACGATTCAGACCACGATCATCACCGCGACCGAAACCGTGCAGTGCAAGATCGAAGCGTCGTTCAGCGCGACGCGAACCACCAAGCCGGATTGAACGGGGCGATCGAGCGCGGTGTCAGGGGATCAGGCCGGAGACCGTCGGGCCGCAGAAGTCGAGGGCGACGTCCAACAGAACGCTGAAGTCGAGGTTGCCGCCTCCGGTCGCGAGGCCCGTGAGCAAGCCGCCGACCTTCGAGGCGATGTCCGTCAGCGTTTCGTCGGTGCACTTGAAGCCGTTGACGCAGACGTTGACGATCGTCGGCGCGAACTGTTTGAGGATCCCGAGATTGCCGCCGACCGCATCGTTGGCTTGTTGCGCCAGCGTATCACAGACCTGTCCGATCGCCGTGTCGGCGCCCTGCACGATGTTGACGCACTGCTGGATGATATCGGGATTCGAGACGAAGCTGCCGATCAGCGACACGTTGTTGCACTTGGCGATGATCCCCGTGCAGAAGCTCTCGGCCAATCCGACACACGCTTTGGCGATCGGGTCCCCCGAGGGAGGCGGCGAGAGGTTGGGCGGATCGACGTCGGTCACGCGCGGGTTGCCGATATCGGCGGGATCGACGCTCAGATCGGCGACGACGTCGGGGACGATGCTCGTATCCTCGAGCGCGACATCCTCGACGGGAGGCTCGCTATCCTCGGTGCTCAGATCGTCGATGGCGTCGGGAAACTTCGAAATACCGCCATCGAAGCTCGACTCCTGATCCTCGGTCCCTTGTGACGAGGCGTCGGCATCGCTCTCCCCGCTCACACCCGAATCGAGTCGACCGCTGTTCACGGTGTCGTCTTTGGCACAAGCCGCGAACGACAGCGCCATCGCCAAAATCAATAGAATGCCACCAGCGCGCTTCATCTGAGCCTCCTCCTCGGCCGCGAGATCGCCGAGCGGCGACGAAACACGAGAACCATCCGCGAGATCGTCGCCACGACGAATCGAAAGAGACACTATAGCGCAAACGATTCGATTTGCTGAGCGGAAAATCACGTCACGAACCATCCCGACAAACTTTTTTCGCGCCGCCGATCCAGCGAGACGCTTCGAAGACAACTCTGCCCCACAATCGGAAGCAGATGAGAATGACGGCCCCCCCGGCAGGAGATCGACGATGACGACCCACGCGCAAGCTCAACGCGACTACTACAGTATCGACGAAGTGCTGCTGGCGCGGGAGAGGGTGATCATCGAGACGCAGAATAGCGAATATCACATCGAAAGACAGATCGTCCGGCTGATCGTCGATCGGCGATCGGGCCAGACGCGAGTGGCGAACGAGATCGTGGGCTGCCGGTTTGTCGGCTCGATGCACTTCGACGCTTTCACGAACCGCTGGGAGTACTACCTGCGGCCGCGTATCGGCGCGCGCATGGTGATCGAGGGCTGCGCGTGCGGGCGACAGCTCCTGAGCTCGACGATCACCGACGTACGGCTGCCCCGCGAGGTGGCCGAAGAGGTGTACTCTCGTCGCTCCCGTCGCTCTCGCCGCAGTCGTCGAATGCTGACTCGGACGCCGCTGGCGTGGTCGGCGGTCGACGCGATCGAGTGACAGCGCTCGGCTCTCACGGGCGGCCGCGCGCGCGGTGTCGGGCACGTTCTGGAGCTGGATCAGGGACAGACTAGCGAGTTGCCGAGCTCGGAGATGTCAGCGAGGTGGTTTTGGTTCGAGTCGACGAAGGAGCGATTGTCGGCGCAGAGATCACCCAACGAGTCGACCTTCCAGTTCGCCACGACGCGGTTCGACGTCAGCACCGCGTTGTTCCCTTCGACGTGGAAATCGCCGTGAACCGTGGCCGAGACGATCGTCGGGTTGTTTCCCTTGCTGTGCAGATTGCCGTAGACGGTAACGAAGAAGACGGCGGCATTCTCGCCATCGATCTCGAGGTTTCCCGTAATCGTCACGTTGCGCAACCGCACGTTGTTGCCTTTGAAGGTGACGTTACCGTCGATGATCGTCTTGTCCTCGCCGTTTCCGCGAACCGTGACGTCGTTGCCCTCGGATTTGATGTCCAGAGCGAGGGAATGTCCGTCGAGCGCCGGGTCGAAGGTGACCACCTTGTTGCTCTCGGAGTCCTTGATCTCGACGCTCGTTCCGTCCTGCACGACCTTGACTTCCGATGCCTCGGTCGGCGCCGGCGAGCAGAGCACCTGCTGCACCTGTCCGTCGACGACGACGATGTCTTTCTGCGCCTCGGTCTGGTCGCAGTATTTGCCGTTGATCGTCGTCTGAGAGAGATCGACGCAGCTGGCCCCGATCGTCACGCATGATTCGCTGCCGACGAGATCCGTCGAGCCGACGAAGGTGCCATCGGGCGAGCTGAAGACGACCTCGTCGCCCGTTGTGTTCTTGGCCGAGCTGTTGGTCACCGCGATGACGCCCTTCTTCTTGCTGCTGCTGCACGCAACCAACACCAGCGCGCTCAGCAGATAGATGGAGACCAGACTCACTTTCATGGTGTGCTCCTTCGTGAGGCTCCAGCGTCTGGCTGGAGCGAGTTGGCCCGGCGATCGACGAGATCGGGATCGCCGTACGATGATAGCATAGCAAGCCGAAGCACACGAAATCAAAGCATCACGCGCGGCATCGGGGGGCCGCGACGGCTCGACGACGGATCGGTCGGCCTCGATTCGACCTGTGGGACTCGCATCGGAAGTGTGATACGCTGATGGGCGCTGTAGCGTACGGTGGGTTAGGCGGCGCGGCGCAACGTGAGCGCGCGGGCCCAAAAGGGGGACTCCATGGATCAGCGGGTGGTGATTGTCGAAAACGATCGGCTCGCCGCGGAAAAGTTGCGGGACTGTCTGATCGGCTACGAATGTCTGGTCAAGACCCTCGACTACGGCAAGAACACGCGATTTCGGGCGGGCGTGTTTCAGCCGGACGTGATTCTCCTCAGCGCCGAGCTGAGCGGCGGGCTCTTCGGCCTGGTTCTGTGCAGCCAGTTCAAGCGCGACGATCTGCTGGCCGACGTGCCGATCGTGTTGATCACGGCGACCCTCAACGCCGATCGCCTGACCCAACACAAGAAGCTGCCGACGGCGGCGGATGCGTATTTGACCAAGCCCTTCAGCCAAACCCAGCTGATCGAGACGATCGGCGCGCTGATCCCCCTCACGGTCGGTGACATCGGCGAGGACACGCTGGCCGATCTCGACGACACCTGGCGCGAGCAGAGCGAAGAGGAGAGGATCGTCCCCGTTCCCGACTTCAGCGTGCGGCGAACCTTCAGCGGCGCCCGTTGGGAGTCGACCGTCGGCTATTGCCGCGGGATCCGGATCGGAAACGTCGTCGCGATCACTGGCACCGCGGCGATCGAGGCCGATGGCTCGGTGACCGCCCCGACAGACGCGTACGCCCAGACGAAGCGCTGCCTGGCGATCATCTCGGCGGCCCTCAACGAGCTCGGCTCGCGAATGGACGACGTGATCCGCACCCGGATCTACGTGACCGACATCGAGCTCTGGGAGGAGGTGGGACGGGCCCACCGCGAGGTCTTCGAGCACCACCCCCCGGCGACGACGATGGTCCAGGTCTCGAGGCTGATCGACCCGCGAATGCTCGTCGAGATCGAGGCCGACGCGGTCTGCAACTTCGTCTGAGACCGACCGGCGAGGCGCCCGACGGCGCTGCGGTCGAAACCTTCCGTCGTCCGACGCAGGTGCCTTGGCCTTTGTCACACAATTGGGTATGATGTCCTCTCGTTTTCCCGCGCCGAGCTCGACCGCCGGTCGAGTGCGATCGCGCCCCGATCAGCGTCGCGCGCTCCCGGCCCGCGGGATCAACCACTTCTCGGATCGCAGGAGGTACTATGAGAGTATTGTTGATTTCGGCCCTCACGCTCGTTACCGTCTCGGCATTCGCCGCGGCCAAAAAACCCACCCCGAAGAAAGGTAAGGCCAAGGTCGTCGGGGTCGTCGTGGTCCACGCGACAGCCGGCCACAACGTCAAAGGGGTGATCTGGTTCATCCAGGAGAAGGGCTACGTCCACGTCAAGGGCACGCTCTCGGGGCTGACCCCTGGCAAACACGGCTTTCACGTGCATCAATTCGGTGACTGCTCCAAGTCCGACGGCACCTCGGCCGGCGGCCACTTCAACCCGAAGAAGATGAAGCACGGCGCGCCGCAGATGAAGATGCGCCACGACGGCGACCTCGGCAACATCGTCGCCGACAAGCAGGGGAACGCGCAGATCGAGTGGAAGGACAAGACGATGCAGCTCAAAGGCCCGCGCTCGATCATCGGACGCGGCGTGATCGTCCACGCCAAAGAAGACGACCTCAAGACGCAACCGACGGGTAACGCGGGTGCCCGGGTCGGCTGCGGCGTCATCGGCTGGTCGAAGTAACCGCGCGACGCCCGAGCGCTCAGCCGCTGCTCTTGATCAGGGGCCGCACACCCGCATCGGTACCCGCCGTCCGCGCGCTCCCCTCGCCTTTCCGCACGACCAACTCACGGAGCTTTTGGCTCAATTCGTTGAACGAGAACGGCTTGGCCAAGAAATCCGCGAGGTAGGGATCGACGATGTCGCTCAAGACGTCGCGCTCGGTGTACCCGCTCATCAACAGGACAGGCGCCTCGCAACCGGCGAGGCGAAGCTGGGCCAGAGTCTTCGCGCCACTCCAGTGGGGCATCGTCAGGTCGAGCAACACGCCGACGACGTCGCGGTGATGCGCGCGATAGGCCTCGACACCCGCCTCACCGTCGGCCCGCGAGAGGACGCGGAAACCGAGGCGCATCAGCATCTCTTCGGCGACCTCGCGCACGACGGCCTCGTCGTCGATCACCAAGACCAGGCCGCCGCCCCGCCAGGGGAGCGTGAGCGGCGCCTCGTGCCGTTGGGTGATCTCGGCGCCTTCGACGGCCGGTACGATCACCGTGAAGTGCGTGCCCCGACCGGGCTCGCTCTCGACGCGAATCGCTCCGCCATGGCTTCGCACGATGCCGTAGACCACCGAGAGCCCGAGCCCGCGGCCGCGAAATTTCGTGCTGAAGAAGGGGTCGAAGATCTTGTCCCGCGTTTCGGCGTCGATCCCGCTCCCCGTGTCGACGACGTCGACCTGGACATAGTGGCCTTCGGCCAGCTCCGGGACGCGGAATCTCTCGATCAGATAGCGCGCGTCGGCATCCAGCAGTTTCGTCGAGATCGAGATCGAGCCTTCGCTTTCGCCGAGCGCCTCGGCGGCGTTGACGATCAGATTCATCATCACCTGGTGCAGCTGGCCCGGGTCGGCCTCGACGATCAACGTCTCGGGTGCGAGGTCATAGCCGATCGTGACGCCGCTCGGAACCGAGACGCGCAGGAGCTTGGTGATCTCGGAGACGACGGTGTTGACGTCCAGGCGTTCGATGCTCGACTCGCCCCGACCCGCGTACGCCAACAGGTGACGCGTCAAATCCGCCGCCAGCGTCGAGGCGACGTGAATGTGCTGGAGATAGGGCCAGGCGGGCGAGCTCGGCGAGAGCGTCTGCTGCGCGAGGCTCAAGTTGCCGCCGATCGCCGTCAACAGGTTGTTGAAGTCGTGGGCGATCCCGCCTGCGAGCATCCCGAGGCTCTCCAAACGCTGCGCGTCTTGGAGCTTGCGCTCGAGCGCGCGCCGTTCGTCCTCGGCCTGTTTGCGTTTCCAATTGTCCATCGCCAGCGAGGCGACGTCCGCCATCGACCCGGCGAAGACCTGCTCGTCGACGCTCCAGCGCCGTTCGGGACCGACGTGCTCGTGACAAACGACGCCGATCGTCTCTCCACCGAGTCGTATCGTCGCGTCGAGCATCGAGGTGATACCCTGAGGCACCAGATACGAGGTCGTGAACTCGGCGGTTCGGGGATCGCTCCGCGCCTTGTGGGCAACGATCGTACGATTGGCCTCGAGCGCAGCAAAGTACTGCGGAAAATCGGCCGCCAGCAACACCATCCCCGACGAATGGCGGGCAACATCGCTCTCGTAGAGATCGACGCAACGAATTTGCTGGCGATCGTTCTCGTAGAGCCAGATCCCGACGCGGGCGATGCTCAACGTCTCGGCGGCGGTTTCAGTGATCTGTTGCAGCGCCGTCGCCGGATCGGGATAGGCCAGCCAGTCGCACTTGGCGAGCTTCAGCAGGGTCTGCTCGTAGCGCCGAAACAGCTGGGCGACCTCGGTACGTAGCCGATGAAAGGCTTCGGCTACTTCCGGCGAAGTGTTTCGTTGTCCGGTCATCGCGTCATCTCTTGTCCGCCTATTAATGATCTACCCCAAGACCGGGAGCGATGTTAAGTAGTTCTCGCCAAGCTGCGCGGAATTCGGCGCGGCGCCTCTCGAAGTCTCGTTTCAAAGAGCGCAACTCGCAGATCGCCGTGAACGCTCGGAGCGATCACTGGCTGACGAAGGTGATCGTCACGACGAGATGGAGATAGAGATCCTGGGGCATGTCGGTCGGACGGGAGGTCAGATCCGCGAAGGCGAAGCGCAGGATCAGCTTCTTGCCGCCGACGCGACCGTTGGTCACGCTGGCGCAGCCGATCGGGATCGGATCGCCGTCGGAGCGAGCGATCGTCAACAGCAGATCGGTCCGCTTCAGCGTCGCCTTGAACCCGAAAATGAAACCGCTCTGGAGCGCGAACGACGAGGAGCAGAGCGCATAGGCGAAAGAAAGGTCCTTGAACTCGATCTCGGTCTCCTCCGCCTTCTCGTCGACGGGCTTGATCGTGATCCCGCCGCTCACGTTCAAGGTGTACGCGTCGGAGGGCGGCGCCTCGCTGATACAGTAGGTCGACGTCGTCTCGCTCGAGAGCGTCGGCGGATCGGCGTTCGAGACGACCCAGTTGCCGCCGAGGACGTCGAGCAACGGGACGGAACAGACGGGCGGCTCGACGCAGCCGAGCGGATTCAGGCACTTCGAGGTGACCAGGTCGCTCGGCGGCACTCCATCGCTCGGGTCGATCTGATCGACGACGATGGCGTCCGCCGTTCCGCCATCGCTTGCGATGACGCCATCGCCCAGATCGCCGGTTTGGCTGTCATTGGGCGGCGTGATGTCGCCTGGCGCCGTGTCGTTTGGCGGCGTGATGTCGACGTTCGACACGTCCGACGGCTCGCTGTCGAGGTTCGATGCGTCGCTCGGCCGCGAGTCCTCGCCGACGAGGTCACTGGGGGGTGCATCCTCGTTCGTCGTGTCGCTGAGCGCATCGCCCGTCGTGTCCGATGGCCCGACGATGTCGTTGCTCTCGAGGGAGTCGACGCAAACCCGGATCGTCGTGCCGGGGATCGGCTCGGAACATCGGTATCCCGCGGCGCAATCGTTGTTCGACTCGCATTTGAACGCTTTCCCGCTCGCGTCGAACGTCAGCTTGCAACCCGCGAACGCAAGCGCTGCCACGACGGCGCAGAAAAGCAGCGCCAAGCCCTTCAGAGGTTTCATCGTCGAACCGTTCCGAGGTTGTCCCGATCCCCATCTTAGCCGACGCACCGCAGGAAAGCCAGACGGCTCGATCTCCGGAGCGCGTACGCCTGCCGCCACGCTCGCCGATCCGGGCTCCGCCGCCGTCCTACGGCGGCCGTCTGCCGCCGCGCTCGCCAAACGGGACCCGGCCGTTGCCTACTCGTATTCGTCGCGGTAATCCTCGATCGAGGCGTTGATCACGGCGCGGGCGTGCTCGGCCGAGTAGACCGACTCGATCGAGACGTTGGACTCGTGTCCGGGGATCATCTTGTAGGTCAGGAAGTAGTGCTGCAACCGCTCGACCAGCACGGGCGGGAGGTCCGAAATATCGTCGATCGCGCCCCAGACGTGGTCGCCGTCGACGACCGCGATGATCTTGTCGTCGGCCTCGCTGTGATCGACCATCTGCAAGCCGCCGATCACCTTGGCGGTCACCACGACCTCACCCCGCGTCACGGGACGTTCGCTGATCACGCAGACGTCGAGCGGATCTCCGTCACCATCCTTGGCTTTGGGCGACAGGTCGCGCACGCGGGCGCCACAATAGGTGCGCGGGATGAACCCGTAGAGCGCAGGGTGCTGCGACGAGCTGCGCTGCGGCCGGTCGAGGTAGAGATAGCCCGTGATCTTGTCCACTTCATACTTGACGAGGTCGAAGGGGGTGATCTCGATGAAGGCGTGCACCAAGTAGGGCGGCTTCGGCCCGACCTCGAGCCCGTGCCAGGGATGCGGCCGCCAACGATAGAACGGTTTCGGAAACGCCATCGACAAACCTCGTGCGAAGGAAAATGGCCCCTACTCTACCACACCTGGCGGCTGTTTCGCACTAGCCTGACGAATCGTTTCGCCCCCCCGTCGTTGACTCTCCCGCCCTCGGGTTGCTACACTCTTCCCATTCCGACATGTCGCGCAAGACTCCAACACCGAGGTGCCATCGATGCCCACGTTACGCCCATCGTACCATTGGATGATTCGGCTCTCCACGCCGCTTCTCGCCGTCGCGCTGCTTGTGCTTTCGGCCTGTGGCGGCAGCAAGAGCTCGTCGATCACGAACGTCAAGGACGCGACCACCGAGTGCCAGCCCGCATCGCTACGCTGCGACGGCGACGAGCTGCAGCAGTGCCGGTCCGAGGGCAAGGGCTTCATCGTCGTCGACAGCTGTGCTAACGGGTGCAACGCCACGTCGTTGGCGTGCAACGCGGCGTGCAAACCCCGCACGACGAAGTGCGAGAACGACGACCAGCTGACCTGTGCGGACGACGGCTCGGGCTTCAACCGTGAGACCTGCGACAAAGGCTGCAATGTCAACACCAGCGTCTGCAACACGGCGTGCAAGCCGGGAGACGTCAAGTGTGAGGGCGACACGCTCGTCAGCTGCAACAAGGACGGTACCGGCTGGACGATCGAGAGCTGCGTCCACGGCTGTAACACGACAGCGACGACCGCGACCTGCCGCTCCGTCTGCCGAACGGGCGAGACCAAGTGCGATGGCAACAAGCTCTTGACCTGCAACGTGGCGGGGGACTCCTTCAACGAGCAAGCCTGCATCGGCGGCTGCGACTCCGACACGACGACCTGCAACGATCCGATGTCGGTGACGATCGAGGGCGGGCGACCGATCGCCTCGGGCGACACGCTGACCCTCGCGGGCATCGTCAGCGGCGGAAGTGGAGGCTACAGCTACAGCTGGTTCGACGGCGCGACGGAGATCGGCAGCGGTGAAACCGTCGACGTGGCGCCGGGGACGACGACGACATACAAAGTGGTCGTCCGCGACAGCGACGGAAACACCGCCAGTGCCGAAATCACGATCGAGGTGACGACGATCCTGAACGCCAACGCGGGTGAC
>JAGQJP010000583.1 GCA_020430585.1 Myxococcales bacterium
AAGCCCGGCGACATCGAGACGATGATCCGCGAGCGGCTCCAAAACGGCGCCTCACGGCAGGAGTAGCGAGATGTTTGGTTTGGATTCGCATTGCCTCATCGCCGACCGCGAAGAGGATTACTACGACCTCGAGACGTATCAGGGAAGCCTCTCTCGCTGGTGTTCGGGGTGCGGAGACAACGCGATTCTCTCGGCCGTTCAGCGACTCTGTCGCGACGAGCAGCTCTCGCCGGAGAAGACCGTGTTCGTCTCGGGTATCGGCTGCGCCGCACGCTTTCCACACTACATGAAGACGTACGGGTTTCACGGGTTGCACGGCCGCGCGTTGCCCGTGGCCCAGGGCGTGAAGATTCGGCGACCCGATCTCCACGTCTTCGTGAACATGGGCGACGGCGACTGCTGCAGCATCGGTGCTGCGCACTGGATTCACGCGATTCGCTACAACATGAAGATGGTGGCGATGCTGCACGACAACGGGATCTACGGCTTGACGAAGATGCAGGCCTCGCCGACGACGCCCGAGGGGTACAAGACGCGGACGACGCCGCGAGGCGCGCTCTTGCGGCCGATCAATCCGTTGACGACGACCCTCGGCGTGACGAACGTCTCCTTCGTGGCGAACACCGTCGAGTGGATCCCCGATCTGCTCTACGCCACGATCCGTGCGGCCTACCAGCATCGGGGCTTCGCCTTCGTGCGGATCCTCCAACGCTGCCCGCACTTCACCAAAGACCTGTTCGAGCCGTTCGTGCGCGACCCGAACAAGCTCCTGTTGCTCCAGCATCCCGATGGAATCCAGCTCCCGGCGGAGACGGCGCGGATCTTCAAGAACACCACCGCGCACGATCCGTCGGATCTCGACGCCGCCCGCGAAATGGCGGAGCAGCTCGAGCCGGTACCCGTCGGCATTCTGTATCAGGACGAGTCGGTGCCGACATACGACGAACTGCGCCGCCCGTTGCGGCGTCACTCCCCCGACGTGGTCCGCCAGTTGCTCGAAAGCGAGTTCGACAAATTCGGCATCGCGCCGCCGAAGGCGCGCTGATCGGCCTCCCGCCGATGGGCGCCACTACGAGGACCCCATGAAATCGATGTTGAGAGTTTCTGGTGAAGACGCCATCGGCGAGAGCGCGCCAACGGGTGCGGACCGCTCCCCCCGTGCCCTCGTCGACCTGTTGCGTTTCTTCGAGCTCGGACGCGCGTCGGACGCCGCCGATCACCACGAGCTGTCTCTTCTTCCCGTGGCATTGGCCCCGTATCGCGATGCGAGCCGCCTGAAAACGAGCTATCCCTTGCTCCTGCCGGCTGACGGCTCACCGCCCCTGACGATGGACGAGCTGAACAGCCGCATCTGCGAGGCCCTCGGCGTCGAGGGGGACGAGCGCCGCCGCCTCGAGCAGCTGGTCGCCCGCTTCGAGCTCGCCCTGCGACAGCTCGAACGGGAGGAGCCAGGCGATTTCGTCGCTCTCGCCGCAGAGGCACGAGCCTCGGTGGTGGCCGCCGCCCGCGTCGACGACGAAAAGCGGGGAGCGCTGTCGGGTACGCTGCAACAGGCCGTCGCAACGGCCGTACCCGTCGGCACGCTCCTCTTCGACACGCCTCGCGTCGTCGAGCATCTGACGCAGCAGATCGCCGCTGCACATCGACGCCGGGTCGCGGGCGAGCTCGTCACCGAGCTCGACGAGCTGATCGAGCGTCTCGAGAGTTGGCTCGCCGCCGACTTCGCGCAGAGCGCCGAGGCGATGAGCCCCGATCATCTGAAGGTCTCGCTCGGAACGAAGTCCGACGACGAGTTCGACGCCGACGCGCTCTCGTCGCTCCTTCGTGGAGCGCGAGAGCGAACGCCTGAGCAGCAGCGACGCCACGCCCGCATCGAAGAGGCCCACGCGACGCTGCTCAAATGGGCCCCGCTCTTTCGCGGAGCCGGTGTCGAGGGGTTACCGGCGGAGCTCGCGGGCCGACTGAAATCGCTCGTTCGCGCCAAACACGGTGATCTCGCAGCGGCTCTCGGCGCAGAGCGCGAGCTCGAGGAGCTCTTCGTCCCGTTCTTCCGCGCCCGTCGGATCGCGCGCCTGGAGATCGATGACGTCTATCGGGAGCACGCCTTCGACGCCTATTTTGCGAGCTTCGGGGCCGATCAGCTCGACCCGAGCGAGCGTCGTCTCTGTCCGCCGGTCGTGCTGACGCTGCGGAGCGAGGCGCTGACGACGACAGGGCTCGGGGCGCTGATGAAGGCGCTCGGTGCTGGGCGCCCGCTCAACATCGTGCTCGAGATCTCGGCGCTCGATCGGCTCGACGGCGCGAAAGAGCAGGCGACCGCGACGGCTCTCGATTTCGCGCGGATGGCGCTGCTCCTTCCGGGGGTCTTCGTCTTTCAGGGCAGCTATTCCGAGCCGCTGGCGCTGCACGCGGCGTTCGCGGATGCGCTGAATTGGCCGGGGCCGTCGCTCGTGGCGGTCTTCACGGGTTTCGAGGCGCAACAGAGCGCGCCATCGCGGTATCTCACGGCGGCGGCGGCGCTCGAGTCACGCGTACTTCCCACGTTTGTTCGCAGACCGCAGGCGGGCGGCGGCTGGGCTGAGCAGCTGAGTCTCGCGGGCAATCCACACCTCGAAGAGCAACTCTCGGTCGAGGAGCTGGCGCTCGGGGGCGAGGAG
>JAGQJP010000584.1 GCA_020430585.1 Myxococcales bacterium
ATAGCCCGTCGAGGAGCGATAGATGGCGACGAACCCAAATTTCATGCGAATCCCGCCACGCGAGCGCGAGTACGTGCTACGCGACAAAGACTGCACCGACATCGAGGGGATCATGATCGATCGGATCTTCCCCGACTGGGAGATGCCGCGCCTCGAGTCGGAGTATGCGCTGCTGCGCCATTTCCGCACCGGCGCCCTCGCCGACTGCAAGCTGACCTTCATCCACAACGTGATCACCGAGGTGAGCTTCGTCGAAGGGCTCGACGCCCTCGAGCGCAACGAGCCCTCTCCGCGCTGGAGAACGTACGCCGATGGGGCGGAGAAGCGGCTCGCCCCGCGGATGACCCTCGATCAGGTGCAAAAGGCGCTCGAGCTCGACTGGCCCAACTTCTTCGGAGACGTCGCCGACGAGCGAGGTGTCACGGCCTACTACTATCTCGCCCGCCCATCGATGGTGCTCGCCGTCCGCTGTGACCTCGACCACCGTGTCGAATCGTGGACCGAATGGATCGAGCCCAAGGCCGCCGCTCAGCGATTGCGTCCCCTCGCCTCGTAGCATCCATTTGTTTTTATATACGGGTAATTGGGCCCTCGGGCTGGTCTGGCGTGGCAATTTCTGCTATGGCAGAGGCAGATCGATTGAAAGTCACACCGATGAACCAGAGCATAGAAGCGCGAGAGCGACGCGCAGCGGATGAGCAAGCCGAGTCGCTGCATTTCGTCAGCCGCGGCGCCATCCGCATTCTCTGTGCGATCGCCGACAGCATGTTCCCGCCCGACCACGTCGCCGAAGCGCAACGTCGCGCGCCATTGAGCTGGCGCAGCGACGACGAGCGCGATCCCTTGCCGCCGGCTGTGCTCCCCGCACCCCGCCACGACCACGTCGCGCGCTACTTCGACAATTGGTTGGCCGAGAACAGCTGGCCCGTGCGGACATTCATTCGTCTGTTCTGGTTGATCTTCGAGCTCTCACCGCTCTTCTTCGTCTTTCGCCTGCGCCGTTTCTCGTCTCTGGACCCCGACGGGCGCATCGACTACCTCAACGCCTGGGGCGACCACTGGTTTTACTGGTGTCGGATGGCCTCGACGCTGCTCAAGAGCCAGGTGGCGATGGCCTACTTCGCCGACCCCGTGGTGCGGTCGAAATTCCGCGTTCCTCCGTCGCCGCTGGCGGGCAGAGAGTTCCTCAAATGGCGGGGGCGAGACGAATGAGACACACCCTCGACCGCGACCTCACAGCGGATCTGAAGACCAGCGCCGAATTCGTCGTGATCGGCAGCGGTGCAGGTGGTGGCGTCGTCGCGCAGGTCCTCGCGGCGGCCGGGCGCGATGTGATCCTCCTCGAGGCGGGCCCCTGGTACGAGGGCAGCGACTACTCGAACGACTTCTGGGATTCGATGAAGCAGCTCTACTGGGATAAGGGGCTGCGGGCGATGCGCGGCCGCTCGATGATTCCGACGATGCAGGCGCGCTGCGTCGGCGGGACGACGACGGTCAACTCGTCGATCTGTTTCCGCCTGCCCGACTACGTCTACCGAGAGTGGCACGACCCTTTCGGCTTGACGGAGTATACCGCCGAGCAGCTGGAGCCGAGTTTCGACCGCACGGGCGCGTTTACGAACATCCATCCGACCGATCGCGAGCTGCTGGGTCGGTTCGATCTGCTCTTCGAGTCGGGGTTCGCCAAGCTCGGATACGGTTCGAAACCGATCCAGCGCAACGTTCGCGGTTGTAACGGCTGCGGGCTCTGCAACCAGGGCTGCCCCTTCGACGCCCACATGGGGACCGATCGAACCTACGTCCCGAGCGCCGTCGAGCACGGCTGTCGCCTCTACGCCAACAGTCCCGTCGAACGCGTGCTGGTGCGCGGCGACCAGGTGCACGGCGTGAGCGGCACGGTTCGCGACGCGACGAGCGGAAAACCGAAGCATCGCTTCGCGATCACCGCCAAGGTGGTAATCCTCGCTGGCGGCTCGATGGCGAATCCGGTGATCTGGAAGAACAGTGGGCTGCCCGATCCCCACGGCGTCGTCGGGCGCCACCTGACGAACCACCCGGGAATCGGGATCACCAGCGTCTTCCCGGGCTGCACCGACATCGGAATCTCGGTGCCCCAGGGCTTCGAGTCCTCGGATCTGCGGTCCGAGCGGATGATGTTCGAGACCCTCGGTATGCCCCCAGAGGTTGCCGCGGTGCGCATGCCCGGCTGGGGCGGCACATACAAAGATTTGATGTCGCGCTACCACAACATGGCGATGTGGGGTGTGATGGTCCGCGCGCGGGGCGAGGGATACGTGGCCAAGGGGCTCGGCTCGAGCCCGAAGATCGTGTATCACCTCCACGACGACGATCTGCGCCTGATGGCCCGGGCGCTTCGCTTGATCACCGAGGTCGCGTTCGAGGCAGGCGCCGAGTACGTGATTCCAGGCGTCCGCGGGGTGCCCAAGGTACTTCGGACGCTCAAAGAAGCAGACGCCCTGCTCTCTCATCCGCTCCATCCGCGTGACATGATGATGATCGGCAACCATCCCTTGGGGACGATGCGGATGGGCGACGATCCGAGCATCTCTGTCGTCGACGCCAACGCGGAAGCTCACCTGGTCAAGAACCTGCACGTGATGGACGGGAGCATCTTCCCGACCAACCTCGGCGTGAACCCGATGTGGTCGATCATGGCCTTCGCCGACTACAACGCGAACAAGCTGCTCACGCGCTACTAGGGCATCCGCGAGGGCCCCATTTCGACAGCGGATCTCGGGACGGAGCGTGGCTTGGCGACTCAGTACGATCCGGGCTTCTTGAGGGATTTTTGGCCGGTTACGATCGCGACGCTGGCGCTGGCGCCCAAACGGGTCGCGCCTGCAGCGATCATCGCCATCGCGTCCTCGGAGCTGCGAATGCCACCCGAGGCCTTGACTTCGAGCTCGTCGCCGACGACCGATTTCATCAACGTCACGTCGGCCACCGTCGCCCCGCCCCCGCCGAATCCGGTCGAGGTCTTGACGAAAGCGGCGCCAGCGATCCGTGACAGCGAGCAAGCGATCACCTTCTCGTGCTCGGTCAGCTTCGAGGTCTCGAGGATCACCTTGACCGGAGCGGGGCTCGCCGCCTGGACCACCTTGGCGATGTCGTCGAGGACGTCTTCGTAGATCTTCGACTTGAGGGCGCCGATGTTGAGCACCATGTCGACCTCTTGGGCACCCTGACGCACGGCGTCGCGCGCCTCGTAGGCCTTGGCGCTCGCCGACATCGCCCCGAGCGGGAAGCCGACGACGACGCAAACCTTGACGCGGCTGCCACGCAAGAGACCCGAGGCGAGGCGGACCCACGAGGCGTTGACGCAGACCGAGGCGAACCCGTGCTCCTTCGCCTCGCGACAGAGCACGATCACCTCGTCTTTGGTCGCTTCGGGCTTGAGCAGCGTGTGGTCGATGTAGGGCGCGATCTCCGCCGGCCGCTCGGGCTGCCGCTGGCAGGTGCCGATACGCGTCGCCCCGAGAGTCGCCATCCCCTTGCAACCGAACTCGGCACCCGTCGCGTTTGTCGGACATCCCACGCAACCGTGGGGCCCACGCTGCAACGACGCGCCCTCCGACGCCATCGGCAGCCGACCCTTGATTCGGTCGACGATCAGGGTGACGAGATTATCGATCTGCCGCTCGTCCATCTCTACCTCCGCAATGCAGCGAGAGTACACCGCTCGCGCCGACGCTGTCAATCGCGGGATCGGGCGACGGGCCGGCGCGAGAGCGCGTGTCGACAGACCTCGCGTGTCCTCGCATTTGCGCGGACGGCTCCCCTTGAATTGCGCCCGCGCACCTGCTAGTGTGCAGTCGTTCGCAGGGCAGGAGCCGAACCACAACCGAAGGTGAATCATGGGATTTCACTTCGAACGAGGCCCCCTCGATGGGCCCGTCTTGATCCGCGCCGACGTCTACCACGACGACCGCGGCTTCTTCTTCGAGTCGTACAAGCGCTCCGCGTTCGTCGCCGAGGAGATCTCCGTCGATTTCGTACAGGACAATGTCTCCCACTCTCGTCGCGGCGTGCTGCGCGGATTGCACTTTCAAAAGCCGCCCCACGCGCAGGGCAAGCTGGTTTGCGCCCTCGCCGGTCGGATCTTCGACGTCGCCGTCGACATCCGCGACGGCTCGCCGACGTTCGGACGGTGGCAGGCGGTCGAGCTCAGCGATGAGAATCGCTCGCTCTTTTGGGTTCCCGAGGGATTTGCCCACGCCTTCCTCGTGCTCAGCGAGACGGCGACGGTGATCTACAAGGTCACGCGAGAGTACGCCCCAACCTACGACTCCGGCATTCGCTGGGATGATCCCTCGCTGGCCATCACCTGGCCGATCGCCGAGCCCCTCGTGTCGCCGAAAGACGCACGACTGGGCACGCTCGCCGAGTGTCGGGGCGCATTTCCCCGCTAGACGCCGATGTCGATTTTGACTTGCAACGGGCTCGGGTAATCCGTAGTGTGTACGGGATGAATTTTGGGAGCGCGAGAGGGCGATGAGACAAGCGATCAAAGGGGTTGTCCTGGCAGGAGGGACCGGTTCGCGGCTCTTTCCGTTGACCAAAGTGACCAACAAACACCTGCTCCCCGTCGGGCACAAGCCGATGATCTACTACCCCGTAGAGAAGCTGATCGGCTGCGGCATCCAAGAGATACTGATCGTCACGGGGACTGAGCACATGGGCGCGGTCGTCAACCTGCTCGGTAGCGGCCACGAGTTCGACTGCCACTTCACCTACAAGGTCCAAGATCAGGCGGGCGGGATCGCCCAGGCGCTGGCGCTGGCTGAGAATTTCGCATCGGGGTGCCCGGTCTGTGTGATCTTGGGCGACAACATCTTCGAAGAGAGCATCGCGCCGCAGTGCGAAAGCTATCTCGCCCAGGATGGCGGTGCCCGCGTGCTGCTCAAACGGGTTCCGGACCCGCAACGCTACGGCGTAGCGGAAGTGAGTGGCAGCCGAATCGTCTCGATCGTGGAGAAGCCAGCGGCACCGAAGAGCGATCTGGCGGTGACGGGGATCTACTTCTACGACGCCGACGTCTTCAGCATCATCCGCACGCTCCGGCCGTCGGGGCGCGGCGAATTGGAGATCACCGACGTGAACAACGCCTACATCGCACGCGAGACGCTGACCTGGGGCGAGCTCCCCGGCTGGTGGACCGACGCGGGTACCTTCGAGTCGATGGCCCACGCCAACCAGTTGGTCGCCGAGACCGGCACTCGCGCCTGATCGATGGATCGACGCTCACGAATGCTCGTGCTCGGCTGCCGAGGAATGCTCGGCACGACGGCGCTGCGCCATTTTGCTGCCCGATACGAGATGAGCGGACGCGACCTGCCCGAGATCGACATCACCCAACCCGCATCGATTGAGGAGGCGCTGCGCGACGAGAGCCCCGACGTCGTCCTCAACTGCGCCGCCTACACCGCGGTCGACGACTGCGAATCGCAACCCGAGCGCGCCGATTCGATCAACGGTGTGGCGCCGGGCTTGATCGCCAAGGCGTGCGACGCGGCAGGCGCACTGCTGGTACAGATCAGCACCGACTACGTTTTCGACGGCCGGCAGCAGCGCCCGTACATCGAGAGCGACGCGACCGGGCCGCTCTCGGTTTACGGGCGGAGCAAGCTGCGGGGCGAGCAGGAAGTGAGGGCGGTCGGCGGCGCCCACCTGATCGCCCGCACGGCGTGGCTCTACGGACCGGGCGGTCGCAACTTCGTCGAGACGATCAGCCGCCTCTTGACGACGCAACCCGCGCTGCGAATCGTCGACGACCAGCACGGCAGCCCCACCTCGACGTTCGAGCTCTGTCGACAGATCGAGGCGTTGCTCGCCACCAGCTGTCGTGGCACCTACCACACGGTCTGCGACGGAACGTGCAGCTGGTACGACTTCGCCCTGGCGATCGCCGCCGCGCGGCAGAGCGAGACGCCGATCGCTCCCTGCAGCACCGGGGCATTCCCGCGGCCAGCGCCGCGGCCCGCGAGCTCGCGGCTGAGCACCGAAAAACTGCAACGCGATACCGATTATCGCCCGACACACTGGCGGGCGGCGCTGACGGAGTACATGGAGGAACGATGGCGACCATCCTCGTGACCGGCGGAGCCGGATTCATTGGCAGCAACTTCATCAAATACGTACTCGCCGAGCGAGACGAGCAGATCGTCAATCTCGATGCATTGACGTATGCAGGAAATTTGGCGAATCTCGCCGACATCGACGGGGAACCGCGATATCGCTTCGTCCGCGGATCGATCGGAGACAGTGAGCTCGTCGATTCGTTGCTGCGAGAGCTACAACCCGACTATCTCGTGAACTTTGCCGCCGAGACGCACGTCGACCGCTCGATCCTCTCGCCGACGGCGTTTCTCGAGACCAACATCCTCGGAACGCAGGTGCTGCTTCAGGCGGCGCGCGCGATCGAAGGGTTGCGCTTCACCCAAGTCTCGACCGACGAGGTCTATGGCAGCGCGGACAACGGCGAGCGCTTCGCCGAGGACGCCGCCTACAACCCGACGAGTCCCTACGCCGCCTCGAAAGCGAGCGCCGACCTGATGGTGCTGGCCTACCACAAGACCTACGGGCTCGACACGACGATCACCCGCTGTGCCAACAACTACGGGCCGTATCAGTTTCCCGAGAAGCTGATCCCGTTGATGATCGCGAACGCCCTCGAGGACAAACCGCTGCCGGTCTACGGCGACGGGCGCCAGGTGCGCAGCTGGATCCACGCCGAAGACCACGCGCGGGGGATCTACCTCGTGATGAAGGGCGGCCGCCCGGGCGAGATCTACAACATCGATTGCGGCGTCGAAAAATATAACCTCGACGTCGTCCACGCGATCCTCGCCCTGCTCGACAAGCCCGCAACGCTGATTCGCTACGTCACCGATCGCCCGGCCCACGACCGACGCTACGCGATCACCTGGGACAAGATCGAGGGCGAGCTGGGCTGGACCCCGCGCATCGATTTCGAGACCGGGCTCGAGCAAACCGTCGCCTGGTATCGTGACAATCAACCCTGGGTCCGCCGGATCCAAGACAAGAGCTATCTCTCCTACTACCAGGAGCAGTACGGCCAACGCCTGTGAGACGCTCGGCGCGGCGAGTCATCGGTCGCCGCGCACCAAAATGCGCATCGCGAGTTCTTGGTTGATCTCGGACGGACCGCGTCGCTATAATCAGCGCGAGCTGAGGCGACCGCGATCGGTCGTGATAAAAATCGAATATTTTCGGAGAATTTCATGCCGGTTTCAATGTTTCGCCAGGGGGGCCGCGCACGATGAGTCGTCTGGAGAAGGATCCAGCCTTCCACGCCTTGTCGCGGCGACCGGATCTGCGGGCCAAGAGGTCCGGCGGCGTGCGGCGCGACGATAGCAAGCTGATCGCCTTCTACCTCCCGCAATACCACCGCATCCCGGAGAACTCCGAATGGTGGGGGCCCGGCTTCACCGAATGGACCAACGTCGTCAGGGGCCGCCCCAACTTCGACGGCCACTACCAGCCACACCTACCGCGAGAGCTCGGCTTCTACGACCTGAGCCACGTGGAGGTGATGGAAGAGCAGGCCGAGCTGGCGAAGCTCTACGGCGTGTACGGTTTCTGCTTCTACCACTACTGGTTCAGTGGCCGACGCGTGCTGGAACGCCCGCTCGAGAATTTTCTGCGCTCCGAGATCGATCTCCCCTTCTGCCTCTGTTGGGCGAACGAGAACTGGACGCGAACCTGGGACGGTGACGCGCGCAGCGTGCTCTTGGAGCAGAAATACGCCCCCGGCGACGACGAGGCGTTCGTCGACTCACTGCTCCCGTTTCTGACGGATCCGCGCTACATCCACGTCGACGGAAAGCCGCTGCTCGTGGTCTA
The DNA here is from genome assembly GCA_020430585.1 of Myxococcales bacterium. Classification (GTDB taxonomy): domain Bacteria; phylum Myxococcota_A; class UBA9042; order JAGQJP01; family JAGQJP01; genus JAGQJP01. The sequence goes on from JAGQJP010000584.1 coordinate 7,885, forward strand.
CCGCGCCAAAGAGCTACCGCGACCCAAGACGTCGTTCGCGACGTGGCGCAAGCTTGCGCGCGACCACGGTTTCGACGGCTTGCACATCGCCGTGGTCGACTTCTACGACATCTCCCATCCGGACGAGGTCGACGCCGACGCGCTGATCGAGTTTCCGCCGCACAAATTCAACGGACCCCAGAACATACCGTCTCCCGTCCCGGCGTTTACCAATCCCCATTTCGGCGGCGGCGTGCTCGACTACTCGAAGATGATCGCCCAGAGCGCGCTGCGGCCCGTTCCGTCGTTTCGGCTCTATCGCGGGATCGTCCCTGGATGGGACAACACGGCGCGCCGACAGAATACGCCGACGATCATCGTCAACTCCCATCCCGAGCTTTACGGCAAGTGGCTCGAGTACTTGCGCGCCTATACCCGAACACACGCAACCGGAATCGACGACAATTTCATCTTCGTGAACGCCTGGAACGAATGGGCCGAAGGATGCCACCTCGAGCCCGATCAGAAGTGGGGTCTCGAGTTTCTCGAGCAGACCCTGGCGACATCGTTCCATTCGACGGCGTTCGTCCCGCTCGACCGCGCGCGGGACGCTCTATTGCGAGACGTCGCGCAGATCATGGTCAATCAGCGCTCCGGTGATGCGCCTCCGGGAGTCTCCGTCGACGTGTTGACGCACCTGCTGATGCACCACCAGGCGCCGAGCGAATTCGTCCGCCGCGTCGCCGCAACGTTGAAACGCTGGCCCGCGTTGCACGGGCTCGGCAAGAAGGTGTACAGCGCCCTCAAGGGTATGTAGCCAATGGGTAAGAACGTCGCGATCGTGGCGCATTTCGATGCGAGGAACCGTCTGGACGAGAACTTTCGGCTCGTGCTCGCGTCTCTTTGGCGAGTCTTCGACTCGATCGTGCTCGTCACGACCTGCGATCTCCCCGAGTGCGAGACCGCCTCGCTGGCGGGCGTTACGACGATCCGACGGCCGAACGTCGGCTATGACTTCTACAGCTATCGCGTCGGCCTCGCCTCGATCGCGGAAGGAGACGAGCCCGAGAACGTCTTGCTGCTCAACTCGAGCATCGTCCTGGTCCAGCCGGCGACCTTCGAGCAGATGCTGCAACAGATGCTGGTGCGGATCCAGCGGTACGACGTGATCGCCGCTACGGAGTCGGAGCAGATCGACCTGCACCTGCAATCCTTTCTGTTGCTGCTTCGAGGCAGCCTCGTGCGCTCGAGCTGGCTCACCGACTTCTTCTCCAAGATCGAGCCCTTGAACTCGAAGCTCGAGCTGATCTTGAGCTACGAGATCGGTCTGTCGCGGCTGCTGCGCGCTCACAACGCCCGAATGCTCTCCTGGTTCGAGCCGGATGCGGCGACTCGTGTGATCGGGCACACGCGCTGGATGAGCGTCGTCGCTCGCGCCGCGGAGGCGACGGACTGGCTGACCTTCAAGCCGCTATTGCACTGGCGCGACGTCAATTGGACGCAGTTCGCCGCGGAAGCGGTCTGCCGTCAGCTCGGCTTCGTCAAGGCCGAGCTCCTGCGCAACAATCCCCACGGCATCTCGACCGACTTCATCTCGGAGCTCGCGCCCCCCGAGGTCTGGGAGACGATCGAGGCGCTTGGCTCCGCCCGTGGAGACTACGCCAGCGGTGAGGACGGAATCAGCGTCCTGCGCGACAAAGCGTCGCCGCTACCGACGAATCGGCGCGTCCAATACGGAATCTCTGGAGCCAAAGGCGTTCGCGTCGCCGTCGTCGTGCACCTGTATTACATCGACCTCCTCGATGAGATCTGTGGGTACCTGAAGCACATCGTCGAGCCCTTTGACCTCTTCGTCACGACCCCCTTCGAGGGCGACGTCCATCGCATCCTCAATCGAACGAGCTCGTTGGCGCACAGCGTGACGGTCTGGCTCACGGAAAACCGCGGACGCGATATCGGTCCATTCACCGCGTTGTTTCGCAGCGGCTCGCTCGACGGCTATCTCGCGGTGCTCAAGCTCCACTCGAAGAAGAGCACGTACAGCGAGCAAGGCGCCGCTTGGAGACGCCAGATCTACGGTAGCTTGGTCGGCGACTCGCTGACGGTTCGACGAACCTTGCGGCTCTTCGAGAGGGGCGATGTCGGCATCGTTGGTTCGCATGCCTTCTTTCTGAGCGACGAGCAATTTTGGGGCGCCAACTACGACGCGGTGAAACGACTGCTGACGCTGGCGGGCACGCTGACCAACGGCGACGAGCCGACGCTGGGCTTTTTTGCCGGCTCGATGTTCTGGTTCTCGCCCAAAGCCTTGGCGGCGTTCGCGGCAATCCCCGAGGCTAGCCTGCACTTCGAAGCGGAGAATGGCAAGCAGGATGGCACGCTCGCGCACGCGATCGAGAGGATCTTCTGCTCGATCGCGCATGCCGCGCGCTACCGTGTGACCACGCTGCGCCTCGAAGGCCAGGATATTACCGAGATCGACACGCGCGACAACCGAGTGCCCGTGCTCTGACCGGGTCGGCGCCCCCCCGATCGCCGTGACTCGAAGGCAACGCAACCCAGGCCGCTCGCCCGCCGTCAGGGCGAAGGGCCATGACCTGCGAGACGACATGACGGTTTTCCAGAACGATGGCTTCTGCCCGATATGCGAACATGACGTGACGTTCATCGCCTACAACGAGTGGCTTCGCGACCACTACGTCTGCCAGAGCTGCGGAAGCGTGCCGCGCGAGCGAGCGGTGATGGCGGTGATCGATGCCTACTTTCCGATGTGGCGAGAGCTGAGGATCCACGAGTCATCCCCGGCCAAGGGTGGCGCGAGCCGCCGACTCGCGCTCGAGTGCGCCGACTACGTCCCCTCTCAGTTCTTTCCCGGACGGGTGCGCGGTGCGATGGTCGATGGCGTCCTCTGCCAAGATCTCGAGCAGCTCACCTTCGCCGACGAGAGCATCGACCTGCACGTCACCCAAGACGTGATGGAGCACGTGTTCCATCCCGACCAGGTATTCAAAGAGATCGCGCGGACGCTGAAATTCGGCGGCGCGCACATCTTCACGGTGCCGATCGTCAACAAGCTCGCACCGTCGGAACGTCGGGCGCGCATCGACCCCGCGGGAAATATCGTGCACCTGAAACCCGAGCAGTATCACGGCAACCCGATCAGCGACAGGGGATCGCTCGTCACCGTCGACTGGGGATTCGACATCTGCCAGCACATCTTCGACGCCTCTGGCCTCTTCACGCAGATCCTCCACATCGACGATCTCGGCCGCGGCATCCGCGCCGAGTACATCGAGGTGCTGATAACCTTCAAGCCGAGCGGATTTACGGCGCTCGACTAGTTTGGCGGTCCGGGCGATGGCCATGGACTCGATCGTGACGGAGAGGCACGTCATGCAAACCTCGCGCAGCGAGAAGATCCTTCAGCTGATCGACAAGAGCGGATTCGGACTCGAGATCGGCCCGAGCTACAACCCAATCGCGGCCAAACGCGACGGCTGGAACGTCGAGATCGTCGACCACCTAGACGCCGAAAGCCTGAGAGCGAAGTACGCCGCCTGGAACGTCGACCCTAGCGCGATCGAAGACGTCGACTACCTGGTTGACGGACGGGGGCTGTTCGCGGCGATCGGCGAGGAGAATCGCTTCGATTTCATCCTCGCCTCCCACATCATCGAGCACATGCCCGACATCTGCCAGTTTCTGATCGACTGCGAACGGTTGTTGAAGCCAGCGGGCGTACTCAGCCTGGTTGTCCCGGACAAGCGCTTCTGCTTCGACGTCTTCAAGCCACTGACGACGACAGGCCAGATTCTGCAGGCGCATCTCGAGCGCCGCACGCGCCACACTCCCGGGACGGTCTTCGACGCCCACGCCCTCCACGCGACGAGCGCGGGCTCGCTCGTTTGGCCCGGCGATCGTCGTCCCAGCGAGCTAGCGTTCGCTCACTCGCTGCGCGAGGCGAAACGGATCATGGATGAGTACGCCGAGCGGGGCGAGTATCTCGACGTTCACGCCTGGCAGTTCGTGCCCACGTCCTTCGAGATGGTGATGCAAGATCTGTTGGAGCTCGAGGTCATCGGGCTCGCGATCGTGTCGTCGTTCGACACCGCGGGCCACGAGTTCTTCGTCTCGTTGCGCAAGGGTGAAACGCCGGCTCGGCGCTCGGCCGCCGATCGAATGGCGCTGGCCCGACTCGTCGCAGACGATTCCGTCTAGCAGTCCTCGGACCCCTCACGCGACCGCGAGCGCGCCGTCACCGCGGGTCGCCGGGCGGTCAGCTCTCCTTGCCATCGTCGGTGCGGAACGAGCGCAAGCGCGAGACGCGCGCGCGAATCGTCGTCGGCAGGTCCAACAAGCCAGAGACGGCGCGGCGGGCATAGACCCCGAGCGCACGGCCCGGCCCCGTCAGCTGCCAGCTCGTGCTGCGTAGTATCTCGTGTACCGCGTTCGCCAGCGTCAGGATCTGCTTGTCGCGATCGGCGAGTGCCTGGTCGAATTGGTCGAGCTGCTTCTCTCGCTCGGCGACCGATTGATACAAGTCGGCGATGTTGGCGGCCCGCGTGGCGAGATCCTCTTCGAGCTCGGCGATCTGCGCCTCGCGTCTGAGCACGGACTGTTTGAGCCGAGCGATCCGCTCCTCGCGATCCCGTACGGTCCGACGAAGCTCGGCGAGTCGTCGATCGCGCTCCTTCAGCTCACCGGCGAGGTCGGTCAGCCGCCTCAGCTCCTCGATCGTCGCCTCGCGCTCCGCCTCACGCTCGGCGAGTCGCTGCGCGTACGTTTGCACGATCTCCGATCGGTCGACGGGAAGCTCGAACAGGCCCGAGGTCAACTGGGGGAGCGCCGCGTCCGAAGCCAGCGCGATACGATAGGTCGGGCGGGCGATCCCGTCGCCCTCTTTGATCGTGTCGTTCTGCCGCCAATAGCTGCGGAGCGACGACGGAGCGGACTCTTCGACGATCGCCGAACCGTACACCACGCGCTGACCGAAATATCGGATATTCTTGAAATGAGCGCCCAGCAGCTGACGAAACTCGTGATCGTAGAGCTCCTTGACGTGATAGGGATTGTCGTAACCCGGCTCCACCGAGTGGTTGTACTTGTCGGGGCTCGAGATCAAGAGCATCCCATCCGGACGAAGCACGCGCTTGACCTCACGCATCATCGCGTCGTGTTGGTCGTGGCGATCGATCGTTTCGAAGCTGACCACGAGATCGACGCTGTCATTGGGCAGGGGGATGTCGTCGCAGCTGCCGACGAGAAAGTCGAGGCGCTCGTCGGTGTAACGCTCGCGTGCGTGCTCGACCGCCTCGCGGGAGATGTCGACCCCCGTGACCGTCGCGGCGTATTTCGCGAGCATCGCCGATCCGTACCCTTCGCCGCTGGCCAGATCCAAGACCTGCTTACCCGACGCGAGCTCGCACGCCTGAAGATAGCGATGGAGATGCTCCACCTCGATGTTGTCGTGCGCACCCGGGATGAAGCGTTCGCCCGAAAATTCCATTTCTGTACCCTCTGTTGTGCGCCGTTCGCGGTCGGCGAATCACTCGACGCTTCTCAAATACTCCTCGATCACCGTCGTGGGCGCCCCTTCGCTTCGGGTCTCGCCCTGGTCGACCCAGACCGCTCGGTCGCAGAGGCGCTGGATCGCGGTCAGGTCATGGCTCACGATGACGGTGGTCACGCCGCTCTTGATCAACGAGGCGAGCGCCTCGGCGGACTTCTTCTGAAAGGACGCGTCGCCAACGGCGAGGATTTCGTCGATCAGCAGAATCTCGGGATCGGTGTGGATCGCCGCCGCGAACGCGAGACGCATGTACATTCCGCTCGAATAGGTGCGCGCGGGCTGATGGATGAAATCGCCGAGCTCCGAGAAGGC
>JAGQJP010000585.1 GCA_020430585.1 Myxococcales bacterium
CGGATCAGCGCGATCCAGTTGCGCGACGGCAGCGGAATCGACGGTGCGCCCTTCATGCGCTACTTCGATCTCGGTCGGCGTTTTCTGATCCCGCGGCCGATCGGCTATCTCGCCGTCGTGGCGACGGAGGCGAGCACGATCTGCACGCTACGCTACGGCGAATGTTCGACCGACGGCGATTGCCTCGGCGGCGCGTCGTGCATCGCCCAGCGCTGCGAGCTCGAACAGACGAGCCCGCTGGTGGGCTACCCGACGCCGGGAAAGGTCGTCTTCGGCGAGACGCGCGCGTACAACGGCTGCATGTTCAACAGCGATTGCGACACGGGCCTGGTCTGCGTACCTTCGTCGATGACCTGCGGCTGTCAGGCCGACGGCGATTGCCAGACGGGGCAGTCCTGTTTTCTGAACCGTTGCATCTATCCCCTCGAGACGCCCGTCTCGAACCCGGTCAACACCTCGTCGGGTCCCCAAAGCGTCGACTTCAACCGGCCGATCGAGCTCTTCTGCTCGAAGCGAGTCTACGCCCTGGTCGACGACGCGGAGAACCACGACGAGTCGGTGTTGCTCGCGCCGAAGATGGTCCGCCCGCTACCGCCCACGCTGGCGCCCGTGGCACGACACGACGCAACCGTCGAGCACCCTCTGGTGCAGGGCGTGCAGACCGTAACGACGCCGTTCGTCAACCCGCCGGGCGCGGTCACGAGCTGGGACGGTTTTTTCGCCCTCGAGGTCGCGATCACGGGCTTTGCCGAGGTGACCTACCAGCTGGGCGTCGGCTCCGACTTCTATTACTACGACAGCGACTCGAATCAGTGGCAAATCGCGACCGATTTCTCGCAGTCGAACACGGGATTCGAGGTGCAGGCCTTCATTTCGACGGGGTGGTCTGCCGGTCCCCCAGCCGATCTACGCGTGCGCGTCATTCTGCGCAGCCTCGATGGCGAGACGGTGCCGCAGGTCTCGTCGATCACGCTCGACTACACGCTGATGGGCGTCGGTGGTGATGTCGAAGCGCCTGACGCAGAGGAGGACACCTTCGTGATCGAGCCCGATCTGGCCGAGCCGGATCTCGAGGAGGACACCTTCGTGATCGAGCCCGATCTGGCCGAGCCGGATCTCGAGGAGGACACCTTCGTGATCGAGCCCGATCTGGCCGAGCCGGATCTCGTCGGGCCGCCGCTGCCAACCTCGCTCGAGATCGTCCCGATCCCGAACCAGCTCGTCGGGCAGGACTTCATCGTCACGATCCGCGCCCTCGATCCGAGCAATGTGCCGCTCGTCGGTTTCAACGAGACGATCGAGATCGACTTCCCGAACTCGTCGCTTTCGCCCGAAACGGTGACGCTGATCGACGGGGTCGGGACGCTGACCGTGAACGTCGGGTTGCCGACGAACCAGATGCGGGTGCACGCAACCTACATGCACCCCTCGTCGGTCATTCTGGAAGCCGAGAGCAACCCCTTCGACGTCACGGGTGGCGTGCTCTCGGTGGTCTTCTTGCCCAACGGGGCGGCGGCGCAGCCCGCTCCGGTGAACACCGTGCTGCCGATCCCGTTTCTGGTGCAGGTCAACAACGGGACGTTTCCTGCGGCCTTTCAGACGGTGACCTTCACGATCACCGCTGGCGCAGCCTACCTCGACCCGCTGCTCGACCTCATCGAGGTGACGGCGATCACCGACGGCAGCGGACAGGCCTGGGTGATCCTGCGTACCGCCGGGCAGACGGGGCCCGTCCATCTGGTCGCCGAGAGCGGAGGCGACACCTCCGAGGTGGTGATCAACGTCGCCCCCGCGCCGCCCTACATCCTCGACGTGAGCGCGCCGGGCAAGCTGGCGCCGATCGGCGGGCTGTTGCCGCAGCCGATCCTCGTCACGCTGAAGACGTCGACCGGCGTGCCAGTGGTCTCGGAGAACCTGCAGATCCAGTTCTACGAGCTCTCGAACCTCGTGGCGCCCGGCGTCAGTTATACGCCGTCGTTCCAGCAGCTCAGCAACGGGAGCGGCCAGGCGCAGTTCCAGGCGAGCTTCAGCACGCCAGGTGCGTACTATCTGATCGTCACGGCACCAGGCGTCGGCATCTCGACGCGGGTAGACGGTTTCCAGGCCTTCGTTCCGAATGGCGACGTGCAGCAGCCCGACGCCGACACCGTCGAGGTCGATCTCGACCTGCCGGATCTCGATCTGCCCGATCTCGCGCCACCCGACCTCGACCAACCCGATCTAGACCTCGACATCGGCGGGCCGGACGTGACCGATGACGTCACCGCGCTCGACCTCGCCGACGCCCCGGCGCCGGATGGCTCGACCGACGACGCCGCGCCGGATGGCTCGACCGCCGACGCCGCGCCGTCGACCGACGTCGACGCGTCGCCGGATCTGGCGCAGGCCGACACGGTTGGGGCGGACCAGAGCGTGAGCGATGTCCAGGGCAGCGGGAGTCCCGATCTGAGCGGTCTCCGCTTCGTCGGTGGCGGCGGCTGCAGCGCGCTCGAGCCTGGCGCTTCCGGCGGTGGGGCGCCGCTGTTCCTCCTCCTTCTCGCGTTCGTCGGCTGGGGATGGCGGCGGCGCAGGTCGGAGGGAAGCGCATGAACACGTTCCTTTTCGTCATCCTTGGAATCGTCGCGATGTTCGCCATCGCCTTCATCTGGAATCGCTTCGTCGCGAAACACCCGACCCTCGCGCGTCTGCCGATGGCCAACGGAGAACGGATCCTCTTCGACGAGAGCGGGCTGCGGGTCTTTCAACGCGGGCACGGGCGGTCGACACAGTTCATCAACAGTCGCCTGCGCGTCACCGATCGTCGGATCATCGTCGCCCAGAAGATGCTCCTGGGAGGCGACGAGGCCCTGCGCTACGTCTTCGACTACACGAGCGGCGACCACGACGGGACGGATCTCGGGACGTCGCTGCGGGAGGGCGCGCTCTTTGGCAGCCTCACGCCGGACCAGCTCGAGGCCGCCTCCGACGAGGCTGGCTCACACATTCGCCTTCCCCTCGGCGGCGGCGCGTTGACCCGCGGGCAACACGCTGCGATCTACACCGACCGGGCCGCGGAGATCGTCGCCCGGCTGCAACGGGATCGCCCGATCTGAGAAGCTGGGAGCACGCGATTTGCGAACGATCACCTCGGTCACTCTCTTGCTCGTCGCCCTCTGCGCGGCTCCTCCGTTGGCAGCCGACGGGTTGCGTCTGACGATCCTGCACACAAACGACCTTCACGCGCGCTATCGCCCGCTGTCGCTCTCGGGCCGGAAGGTCGGCGGCTTTGCCCGGCTGGCGGCGTTGATCCGCTCGCTGCGAGCCAAGGACACGACACTCACGCTCCACGCCGGCGACCTCTTCCAAGGGACGGTGCTCTTCACCCACTTCCGCGGGCGCCTCGGCCTCGAGCTGCTCTCCAAGATGGGCTTCGACGCGATGACGCTCGGGAACCACGAGTTCGATCTCGGCGTCGCTCCCCTCGTCGCGGCCCTCCGCGGCGTGGGCTTTCCCGTGCTCTGCGCGAACCTGGTGCTGCCGAAGACGAGCGAGCTGCGCCGACGCCTGGTGCCCTTCACGATCGTCGTCCGCAGCGGTGTGCGGATCGGCCTGATCGGTCTGTTGACCCCCGAAGAAGAGGTCTTTCGCCGCAACCTCGGCCTGACGATCAGCGACCCGGTCGCAGCGGCGAAGCGCGCCGTCGCGGAGCTCGAGAAGCGCGGGGTGCGCCACATCATCCTTGTCAGCCACATCGGCCTTCCCTGGGACCAAAAGGTCGCGCGCTCGGTGGCGGGGATCGACGTGATCGTCGGAGGGCACACCCACACGGCGCTCCATCACCCGGTCTGGCTACGCTCGCCTCGCGGAGAGCCGGTGATGATCGTGCAGGCGGGGTCGATGAGCCGCTATCTCGGTCACGTCGTGGCGCAGTTCGACACGCGCGGCGTGCTGGTTCGAGGCAAGAGCGCGGCGCGCCTCTTGAGAATCGTCGCCAGCCCCGGCGAGAAGGGATACATCGTCCCCGATCCCTGGTTCGTCGCCCGCATCGCCAAGGCCGCGAAGCAGCTCGGGAGCTGGACGACGGCGGTCGTCGGCCGCTCGACGACGCCGCTTTGGCACAAATTGGACCGCGAGAGCCCGCTGGGCAACCTCGTCACCGATGCGATC
>JAGQJP010000586.1 GCA_020430585.1 Myxococcales bacterium
GACAGCCAACGTGCGATGCTCTCACCGTCGGAATCCATCGCTGCCGGTGCAGTCTTCGCAGAGCCGACGACAGGCACCGAGCTGCCTTTCTTCGCCGGCTCCCCCGTGAACCCGAGCTCTGTGTCGTAGCCACCGTGCGCGGAGCAGAGTAGGAGAGTCTGTCCGGGGCGCACGTGCGACGTCGCCGCCCACCGTTGGTCGAGAGAGTCGAACACCCATGCCGTTACCGTCTTCTTCCCAATGAAGTCCGATGCGGCCTTGAGCGTGACGGAGCAAAGCTCATCGCTCGCTGGCTCTGGCGTCGACTCGTCGGGCTCCTCGAGGTCCCGCCAAAAGACACTCACGTCGGTGTCGTTCGTCTCGTCTCGTACGTAACGCGACACATCGAGGTCGTTGCCAGCCAGGTCTGGCGTGGTGTCGAAGAGCTCGACTAAATCCTTGCGCCGAATCACGGGGCGGATTACAAGCGGCGGCTCATAGGCGACGCGAGCGAGGCTGGTCGGCCCGGCGTCGGTGAGCCCGGACACGAGACCTCGCGCCACGTCCAACGACTCATTGTCATACGGCAGTCCGGCCTGGTCCTTCTCATCCGCCGCCACGACGTCGATCCACTCGATCGTCGCTTCGTCGTACTCGCCGTAACGATTGCAGCGCCCAAAGCGCTGGACGAGCGATGACCAAGGAGCGAGCTCGGTCAAAAGGGTGCGCGCTGAAATATCCACACCAGCTTCCACGACCTGGGTCGAGACCACGATTCGGTCACCGTGCGCGGTCAGCGTCTCGGCGTGCCATCGCCGGTCGCCAGGGCGAAACCTGCTGTGTAGTAAGGCGATCCTGCGCTGCGGCTGCGCCGCTCGCAGGGCGGCATAAATCGCCTGGGCGCGAGTGACACGGTTCACGATCACCAGGGTCAGGGTCCCTTGCTGATGCAGCGCTGCAATCCGGGACGCGACGCCCTGTGCATAGTCGGACTTCGCGTCGCGCTTGGCGACATCACGCGATGAGTCCTTATCGACTCGCATCGTCGCGCTGGCGATCTGCTTCTTCGCACCCGTACGTTGGATCACTGCGTTGACGGCAAAGTCGTCGGCACCCAGTCTCAGCGTTCGCCAACCGCCTTCCGGCCGCGCGTGATCGACCGTTTCGATCTGCCTCTCACCCAATGTCGCGCTCATCCAGATCGACGGCGAGGGCTTCGCTGTTCCGAGGACTTTGCGGAACGCATCAAGTTGGGCGCTGGTCTCGACCCCGACGCCCATCAACTGGGTCTCGTCGAACACCCAGAGTGCATCGTTGTGAAGCCAGGCGAAGTGCATAGGCCACGCGAATCGCGTCATTCCGTAGCCCCGCATCAGCGCACGCGACAACAGCATGTCCTGCGTTCCAACCACTACCGCCGGTCGCTCGGGCCACTCCGCCCAGCTAGCTCGGGTCTCGCCGCCCATCAGCTGCTCAACCGTTGGAACTGGCCGTCGTTGCGACTCGAGGATTGGCCGCAAGTTGTCGACCCATCGCTGAATAGCTGCACACGTCTGCTCGACCAGGACGCGCATCGGA
>JAGQJP010000061.1 GCA_020430585.1 Myxococcales bacterium
AAGGCGCGGGGCCCCAGGTGACGTGCCGATCGTTGGTTGCGTACGAGGTGACTGGCTCGGAACGCCGTCTTCCGATACAACGGGGACACTGATGATGCTTCCGGTCGAGACCTTGCAACGGCCGGTGCTGGTGATAGACCTGTTCAAGGGCGGTGTCTTCAACGCGGCGACGACGACGGCGATTCGCTGGGAGTCGCCGAGGACCGTGACGTATCGTTTCGATGGCCGACGGTTTCGGCGTGCGGCTCTCGAGCGCGAGGTTCGGGAACAGCGATACAAACTGGCGGTCGAGCGCCTGAAGCTAGCGCGCAAAGGGGGGAGGCGCGCGCTCGCGCTGTTGCTCGAAGCGAGACGCCTGGCTCCCACGGACGTCCAGATTCAGTTCGAGCTCGTGCGGGCCCTGCAGGCCGCGAGCGACAAGCGCCTCTGCGGCGAGATCGGTCGATTGCTGCGTCTCGGAGGCGACCGCGCCAAAGAGCTGGTCGACGGTGACCCGACGCTCGCGACGGCGTGCAAGGGCAAGTGAGGCGGGACAATCAAGGAACGGTGAGATCAGCGATGAAGAGTCAGCGAGTTCCCTGTGGCGATGATATGTGCACCGGAATCCTCGATGAACAGGGCGTGTGCGGTTACTGTGGTCGCAAGTACTCCCTCCCTCCGGGCGTCACGCCGATCGTCGTCGACGACGCGTTGCCGCCCGGCGATGCGGCGCTGCACGACGGCATCGAGCCGGAGAGCGACGCCTCCGATTCGATCGCGTTGGCCGACGAATTGGAGATTCTTCCGACGGAGTTGAGCGATCGAGTCCCCTGCGGGGACGAGCTCTGCACGGGAATTCTCGACGAGCAAGGGGTCTGCGGCTACTGCGGCAAATCGTTTCCCGATCTGCTCGGGCGGTGATTCGCCTCGGTGAGTCAGGTCAGCGCGGCCAGTCGCGGGCGATGCGACCCGCGAGCTCACGCATCGCGGGCGTGAGCTGTCCCTTGGCCGCGATCGTTTGGTGTGTCGTCTCGACCACCAGTCGCGCCTTCTCGCGCTCGCCACTTCCGCCACAGAGCGCGGCGATCCAGGCGACCGTCAGCGGCAGGAAGCGGTGGTTTCGAGCCGATTCCGCGTCGTCGAGCAGACGCCGGCCCCGTTCGATCATCCCGGCGATTCCAGCGCGCCCGACGAAGTTGAGGGGCAGCTCGGTGACGAAGAGACGCAGCGTCGGGGCCCCCGGGAGGCTCTCGGCGACGGCGAGGGCGTGGGCCAGCTGCTGTTCGACGAGGGAGCCGTGGCCCGAGAGGTAGAGTGTCGCGGCGGCCGGTAGGTGACCGAGCAGCGCTTCGACGGGAGATCCGTGGCGATGGGCGAGCGTCGTCGCGTGACCGTACGCGCGCAGAGCGTCACTCCAGTCTCCCGCGATGAAGCGCAGTGTCCCTTCGACGATGGCGAGATCGAAGCGCAGTCGGTCGCTGCGGCTCGGAGCTTCGCCGCAATGTCGCAGCGCTTCACGGACCTGCGTAGCGGCGCCCGAGAAATCTTGCACCTCGAGTTGCAGCTCGGCGAGGGCGAGCAGACAATGGGACTGGGCAAGATCGAGCTCGGCCCCGGGGGGCACGCTCGTGAGGGTCTCGGCCGCCTTGGAGAGCCAGCTCGTCGCGCTCTCGTACTCTCCGTCGCGGGCGCACGCGCGTGCGATCAGCGCGGCGAGGACCGCGAAGTCATGAGCCGCGGCCTGGCCGTCGTCGACGTCGGCCTCGATCGCCTCGAAATCGAGCTCATCGCGTAGCACGATCAGCTCGCGGTGCTCGAACAGGGCGAGAAAAAGCTCGGCGTACAGGCGCAGCGCGAGCAAGCCCTCATCGGGATCGATCGGCGCGTCGCCGGAGATGTAGTACAGCAGCTGACGATCGACGCGTTTCGCGATCGGTTGGACGCTCGCCCAGAACGGGGCGATGGTCTCGGCTCGCTTGAGCTCGGGGAGGTAGGTCATGATTGGCTCCATCGCAGAATGCGCGCTCGACAATAGCAATCTTGGGGTCTATTGTCTACAGTTGGGGTCAGAAGACACCTATGGGACGACTACAGCTTGTGCTTCCCGGCGCGCTGGGCGTTTTCAAAGCCCGCCGTTTGTGCGATACTGACGGAGAACGGTGTGGGTTTGCCCGAATCTTGCATGGATCGAAACCGGACGATTTTGCCGTAACCGCCGAGCGAGGAACGAATGCTCGATTCGACACAATTACAAAACAACGTCGAGACCCTCAAGCACAACGACGAGGAAGGCACCAACGCAGAGGCTCCCGAGAGCCCTCAGGGCGCCGAAAAGCAAGCCTTGTCGCAAAATGCGCAGAAGCAGGACAACGCTCCGACGACCTCCCCTGAAGGCGAAGCCGAGGCCAAGGCGATGGCGCCAGACGGTCCAGCTGGCGCAGAGAAGGCGGCCAAGACCGAGGAAGAGGTCGCCAAGCCGGACGAGCCGGCGAAGGCGAACGGACCGCTGCCCGACACCGGTCCGAAGCCGGAGGACGCCAAGCCCGAGCTGTCGGAGAGTGACGCGAAGAATCAAGCCAACAAAGACGCCAAAGCGGCGGCTGACGCTGGCGGGAAAGAGGGCGGCGGCAACAAAGAGGCCGCCGACGACAAGGGCGCGAGCAACAAAGAGGCCGGTGGCGAGAAGAAAGACGGCGAGGGCAAAGACGGAGAGAAAGAAGCGACGGCGGAAGAGAAGGCCGATGCCAAGGCAGCCGCAGGCGGCGGCGGTGGCGGCAAAGAGGGCGGCGGAAAAGGCGGCGGCGGCGGAAAAGGCGCGGCCGGCGGCGGCAAAGAGGGCGGCGGCAAAGAGGGCGGCGGCAAAGAAGGCGGCGGAAAAGACGGTGGCGCAGGCGGGGGCGATGCCGGGGGGCCCGCAGCGGCGGCCGGCGGCGGCGGTGGTGGCGGTGGCGCGGGCGGTGCCGCAGGTGGCGGCGGTGGTGCTGGCGCTCCGACGATTTCGCCAGAAGAGTTTCTCGATGGCAGCGCGGCGACCGCTGTGCCGCAATCGACGGATCAGTTCACGGCGAC
>JAGQJP010000587.1 GCA_020430585.1 Myxococcales bacterium
GCAGAGCAATTTCCAACCGACGGTGACGCGGCTCTTCGGCACGCTCTCGGGCACCGCCGAGCGGATCCAGACCCTGACCTCGGCGGCGTACAACGAGTACATCTCGCCCGACACGTTGGAGTTCCACTACTTCATCTCCCTCGCCTCGTCGGACAGCGGCTACTGGAGCGCCAACAACCCGCGCAGCTGCGCCGGCTGGGATGGCGGGCCCTGCGACGCGAACACGTCGGTCGACAATGGTCTCAACGGCGGCATGCGCGATCTCGACGGCCTCGGCGATCAGCTGATCATCGCGGGCACGGCGAAGGTGACCTCCTTCGACTTCGACAACGACCAGATCGTAAAGACCCCTGGGAATACGCCGACGGTTTCACCGCTGTTCTACTACAACGGCTCCAGCTGGTCGACGTTGCTCTTCTCGCCGGACAACGTCTTGAAGGATCCCAAGCACTACGATGGGGCGCCCTACGACTTCGTCTTCGACCACGTGCGCTTCCTCAGCGAGTCGATGATTCTGGTCGTCGGGCACTATCGGACCTGCCTGACCGACGGCTGCTACAACAAGCTGGACAACGAGGTGATGGTCGAGGTCAAGGTGCAACCCTTCGTCACGACCTACGACCTGACGCTGGCGAGCTTTGGCCCGATGATCCCGATCGGCGGCGGAGAGACGCGCGGGTGCTGCGTCGGGGGCTCGTGCCAGAGCCAACCGCGCTGCACCAACTACCAGATGCGCCCCTTCTGGCTGAACAGCCGCGTCGCGACGGTTGGCCTGCGCCAGCTGACCAATGGTCTCGAGATCTACATGGCCGTCAACCCCGTCGATCCCCTCGGCGTCGCCGAGACGACGCGTTTCCGTCCTCGCGCCAAGATCTACAGCTTCATCTCGATCGCTCCCTGAGGCGCGTCGGCGCGCACGATGTCCCTCGCCTTTCATCCATCGACTTTCAGCCATGGGCGCTTGCAATTGGGTTTGGCCTCGGCTCTAATACGATCAAAGCGAACATTCAACGCGAGAATGCCGGTCCGGTCCGCGCGGGTAGCGACGCGCCGACCGGCCGTAGGGTCTGGGAGGACGTCGAGATGAGGGGTTTTCGCGCGATCGCGCGGGTCGGTCTGGTGCTGAGCGTTGCGCTCGCCACGATCGCCTGCGGCGGGACGAAGAAGAAGGTCGGACAGCTCTGCCAAAACGACAGCACCTGCCCCAGCGGCTCGCTCTGCGTCGCGGGAGAGTGTGTGACGCTCCAGGCCTGCCAGAGCACGAGCGAGTGTGAAGCTGGCGTCTGCAGCGAGGGATATTGCTGGACCGAGGCGTGTTCCGCCGACCGCCCGTGCGCCGACTCGCTTCAGTGTCTCGACGGCTATTGCGTGCGCCGCGCCGAGACACAAGACGCGAGCGACACCTCGAGCGAAGATCAATCGGTCACACCCGATCAAGGACAAGAGAAACAGTGCGACCTCGACGCCGATTGCGCGGACAAGGTCGGCCAGCTGGGGCAATGCGAAGAGGCGTGGTGCAACGCGGGCCAATGCCAGAAGCGCAACAAGACCAGCGGAGCGAGCTGCGACGACGGGAACAAGTGTACCAGCGGCGACCAGTGCGACGATGCCGGGAGCTGCCAGCCGGGCAGCAACATCTGCGAGTGTGAAAAAGATGGTGACTGCACGCAGCTCACCGACGCGTGCAACACAGGGGTCTGCAACCCGACCACGAACAAATGCGTGAAACAGCCAGCAAACGAAGGAAAATCGTGCGACGACGGCACGTTCTGCATGGTCGGCGAGGTCTGCGTGAATGGGACCTGTGGGGGCAACCCCGAGCACAAGCTGCGCACCGATTGTGGCCTCAATGGCGCGACAGACCAGTGCAACACGGCGCGCTGCGATACGGTGAGCGACAAGTGCGTCGTCGACCCGATCAACGAAGGCAATCCGTGTGACGACGGCAACGTCTGCACGGTCAGCGACAGCTGCAAGTCTGGCGTGTGTGCTGGAGATCCGTTGTTCGGCTCGAGCTGCGGCAGCGGCGTTGGGGAGCACTGCGACTTCTACGGGCAGTGTGTATCGTGGGTCGAGACCCGGCTCGCGCCGCCGACCTACTCGACGAATGTGGCGTGCCTGGCGGCGACGGATTGCCCGGACGGTGGCAACGGCTACAGCTGCGAGAACGGAATGTGCGTCTGCACGAACGGCGCGGGCTGCGTCTGCGA
>JAGQJP010000588.1 GCA_020430585.1 Myxococcales bacterium
GGATCGCGCACCTCGACATCCGTCGCCGTCGACAGACCGTTGTTCTGCACGAGGATGTGGTAGGTCACGTTCCCCTCGGCGGTCGGCGGGTCAGCGGATTTGGTGAAGGCGAAGAAGGGCTGCCCCTTGTCGGTCGCACAGGGCGCCTCGAAGAGCGAGTTGAGAAAGAGCCGTGTCCCCTGGCTCTTGGGGTTGTCCGAGATCGGAAGCTTGACGTCGTACTGGTGGCCCCCGAGATAGCTCACCTTGCCCAGCGACCCGCAATCCTCCTCGGTCGGCGCGCAGGTCCCGTTGAGGTAGCCCGTCATCCAGACGTCGCCGTTCCCCTCGGACGTGTCGAACTTCGTGATCATCGTGATCCCGCCGATCCGGTAGCTGTCGCCGTTGGGCAGATCGTAGGAGGGCTCGCTGCCGCCCTTCAGGTAATCCCAAGCCCCGATCCCGTCGACGTCGATCACGATCCCGTCGATCTGGGCGAAGGGGCTGTCGGCGTTGACGAACTTGACCTTGTTCTGCTCTTTCCCGATCTCGAACCCGTTGAACGTGAGGAAGAAGCCGATGTTTTCGAAGGCATTCACCGCCTGACACTCGGCGAAGAAGTGCGTCGGAAAGCCGAGGAATTCTTTCACCTCGGCGACGACCTCGGGGTTCTTCTCGGCATCACCGACGCCCCAATGCATCGTCATCAGTTGACAGTAGCGCGGTCGGCCGTTCGAGGAGAAGAGCGCTCCATCGCGCTCGACGCCGACCGTCCCCGCGATTTCGGCGGGGGTCAACATGTCGGGGCTCGAGTCGGGCCAGGTCGGGTCGAGGGTCGAATCGGGGATGTGGGCGGCGACCATATACGAGCGGGCGATGGCCTGGTTGCCGTCGGCGTGCATCGCGATCGTCGGCGCGGCGACGAGCTTGCGCCCGATATCTCCCTCGAAATCCTTCGTCGTGACGTGTACGGTCGTGACGTGTACGGCTTGCCAGGCGACGATAATCGCCTTGACGGTGTCGTTCACGTCGGCGGAATCGATCACCCAAGGGCCACCGCGATAGCCGTGGTCGGTGATCACCGTCTGCGAGTCCTTGAAATCGACGGCGTCGGTCGTGAAATCGGCGCTGCCGAAGGTCTTGCCCTGCTTGATCACCCAGTAGATCGGCACGTCGTTGCGCAGCAACTCGTAGACGAGCCCGTACGCCTTGAACATCCCCGAGTCCTGGTAGTCGACGTCCATCGGGATGATGATCGAGCCCGTGCCGAAGCTCTTGGCCCGCGCCGTACCCGAGAGGGCGAACGCCATGACGAGGAGTGTGACGACCGTGCGCTTCATCATTAGTCCTTTCGCTTCGAGGCGCGCGACGCGAAGGGTCGGAGCGCCGATGTTGGATGTCGATCTGCTGTACGAAGAGGATAACAGAGGGCAGGAAAATTGTCTCGACGTCAACGACCTGTGTGGCGCGCACCCCGCGACGGAGGCCTGGTAGCGCGTGCCGTACCACGCGCATCGGGGGTCCTCTTCGCCCTCGGCGCGTGGCTGCCGCTCGGCGTCGAGGCCCGCCGGCCGGGCATCGGCAGCAGCTGATCGAGCAAATCGGTGCGGGCGAGGCCTGTCAGCGTGACGCGGATCCAGTCATGGTTCTCCCGCTGATGCCAGAAGAAAAAGCGGCGCTGATCGAGCTTCTCCTTTCGCGTTCGCGGGGTGAAGACCGGTTTGAGGCTGTAGGGGTGGTAGCCCGAGTAGTAGATCACCGTCGCGACCGTCATCGGGGTCGGCGTGAAGTCTTGAACCTGTTCGAGCTCGAAGCCCATCTGTTTGGTTTCGACAGCCAAATTGGCCATATCCTCGAGCTGACAGCCTGGATGGCTCGAGATGAAATAGGGGATCAGCTGCCAGTCGACCTTCTTCTTGCTGCACGCCTGGTCGAAGCGCTCTTTGAAGTCGTGGAAGTGGCGAAAAGACGGCTTGCGCATCAGCTTCAGCACCTCGTCGGAGGTGTGCTCGGGGGCGACCTTGAGCCGACCCGAGACATGGTGCTCGACGAGCTCTTCGATGTAACGCCGATTGCCCGCCTGCCGTTCGGCGTCACCCTCGTCACGAACCAGCAGATCGTAGCGCAGCCCGCTCGAGACGAAAGCCCGCTTCACCGCGGGGTGCTCGCGCACCTTGCGGTAGATCTCGAGCATCGCCTCGTGGCTCGTGTCGAGGTTGTGGCAGATCGACGGAGCGATGCACGACGGGCTGACACAGCGATCGCAAATCGCCTGAACCTTGCCCTTCATTCGGTACATGTTCCCCGATGGGCCGCCGAGGTCACTGATCACGCCCTTGAAATCGGGCATCTTCGTGATCGCCTCGACCTCGCGCATGATCGACGCCCCCGAGCGGCTCGAGATGAACTTGCCCTGGTGCGCCGAGATCGTGCAGAACGAGCAGCCCCCAAAGCAACCGCGGTGCATGTTGACCGAGAACTTGATCATCTCGAACGCGGGGATCGGGCCACGCTTCGTATAGCGCGGGTGCGGCAGCCGCGTGTAGGGCAGGTCGAAGGAGGCGTCGATCTCCTCTTCGCTCATCGGCGGCAGTGGCGGGTTGACGATCACCTTCCGCTCGCCGACGCCCTGCACCAGGCGGCGCGCGGCGATCTTGTTCGACTCTTGCTCGATGTGCTTGAAGTTCGCGGCGAAGGCCTTCTTCTCAGCGAGGCAGCGCTCGTGAGACGAGAGCTCGAGGCTCTCCCAGCGCTTGTTCTTGGGCAGCTCCGCATCGGCGGGTCGCACGATCGCCGTCTGCGGCAGCGTCGTCAGTGACTCGAAGGGCACGCCGCGCTTGAGCAACCGCAGGGCCTGTCGCAGCGGCTGCTCACCCATCCCGTAGATCAGCAGATCGGCGCCGCTTTCGACCAGAATCGAGGGCTTGAGCTCGTCATCCCAGTAGTCGTAGTGCGTCAAGCGCCGCAGCGACGATTCGATCCCGCCGATCACGATCGGGACGTCGGGATAGAGCGCTTTGAGAATCCGGCTGTAGACGATCGTCGCCCGGTCCGGGCGGAACCCGGCTTTGCCGCCAGGGGTGTAGGCGTCGGTCGATCGCAGGCGGCGGTTGGCGGTGTAGTGGTTGACCATCGGGTCCATGCAGCCACCCGTCACGCCGAAGAACAGGCGGGGCCGCCCGAGCTTCGTGAAGTCGCGGTGGTCGTCGCGCCAGTTGGGCTGTGGCACGATCGCGACGCGTAGGCCCTCTTGCTCGATCACCCGGCCGATCACCGCGTGGCCAAACGCCGGATGGTCGACGTAGGCGTCCCCGGAGAAGAGGATCACGTCCAGCTCGTTCCAGCCGCGCCGTTGGACCTCGTCCCGTGTGGTCGGGAGCCACGCTCCGCTCTCTTGTCGCTCGCCCATTCTCGTCGATCCTGTTCAGCCGCTCGCAGAGCGATTTCTTTAACCCGGGCGAAACCCCTTTGGCAACCAAATTCGGGTGGCGCGGCCGCCGGCCGGCTGCTACGCTGACCGATATCCGACACGCCTTACGCAACCCGAACCGACGCGGATCCGCCGATCGCGTCCCCGACGAGGAGAGCTCGATGAATTCGTCCCCCGTACCACCGCGCGCGATTCGATCGCTCGCACGCCTGCTGCGCCAGGCGCTGGTCTCGTGCCTGGCCCTCTCGATGTTGTCGATGGCGCTCAGCGCCTGCGGAAGCAGCAAGAAAGGGACGCTGGACGTGAGCGAGAGCGACACGGCGCAAGGCGACACCTCGACCGACATCGGGACGAACGATGCCACAACCGATCTCGGCCTTCCCGATATCGAGGCCGACGGCTCGACCGACGTCACACTGCCCGACGCGAGCGAGGACGCGCTGGACGATGCATCCGACGCGATCGAGAGCGACAGCGTGAGCCCCGACGCCGACGACGACGCGCTGGGCGACATCGACGATGCATCATCCGACGACGCGACGACCGACGACAGCGGCGGGAGCGACGCGACGACGGACGACTCGGGCGCCGATGATAGCTCCGACGCGACGGTCCCACCAGGGACGCCGATGATCGAAGACGTCGTCTCGGGGACGGGGATCCCGAACGTCGAGCTCGCCGCATTGTTCAACGTCGGGCTCTCCGACGACGGGAAGCTGATCTTCGTCGCCAACGTCAAGGGCACGGGCGTGACGGCCGACAACGACCACGGCGTCTTCTCGACGAGCACGGGCTCGGTCCAGCCGATCATCCGCGAGGGCGCATCGGGGATCAAAGACCTCAACGGCGACTGGAAATCGGTCTCCGAGATCGACTCGAACCTCTCGGTCTTGCCCTACCTTTCGGGCGACACCTGGTTCTTCAACGGCGCCGATTGCGTCGGGACC
>JAGQJP010000589.1 GCA_020430585.1 Myxococcales bacterium
GAGCCCCTCGGGGAGCAGGCGCTAGACGTCGCGCTGGAGCTCGAAGGCGTAGGGCGCATGCGGGCCAATCTCTATCGCGCCCAGGGCCGCATTCACGGAGCGATCCGCTTGCTGCCGCGGACGATTCCGCGACTCGACAGCCTCGGGCTGCCTCTGGACATCTCCGATTGGGGGCGCTTTCCGAACGGACTGGTGCTCGTCGGTGGCGCGACGGGATCGGGCAAGTCGACGACGATGGCGGCGTTGACCCTCCGCGCCCTGCAGAGCACCCCGCAGGTGGCGATCACCATCGAAGAGCCGATCGAGTTCCAGTTCGATGGTGCGTCCCACCAATCGATCATCCGTCAGCGAGAGGTCGGACGCGACGTCAGCGACTTTCATCGCGGGCTGCGGGAGGCGCTGCGCGAGGATCCCGACCTGATCGTCGTCGGCGAAATGCGCGACCCCGAGTCGATCTCCCTCGCCTTGACCGCCGCGGAGACGGGGCATCTCGTCTTCACCACGCTCCACAGCCGCTCGGCGGCCTCGGTCGTCGAACGCATCGTCGACAGCTACCCACCGCTGCGTCAGCAGCAGATCCGCGTGCAACTCGCCGATTCCCTGCGCGCCGTCCTATCACAGCGGCTGCTGCCGCACAAGAGCGAGCCACGCCGCGTCCTCGTGGCGGAGGTGCTGCGGGTCACGACGAACGTGGCGGCGCTGATTCGCGAGGGGAAGACGGCGCAACTCGTCTCGGCGATGCAGTCCGGGCGCAGCGAGGGGATGCTGCCCCTCGAGCGCTGTCTCGCCGATCGGGTCGCCGATGGCTCGATCAGCCTCGACACGGCTCGTGGGGCGGCGAACGATCGCCAGGTTCTCGATCACTATCTGCGGGCTCGCTGAGCGGCGTGTGGCGGCATTCGATTGGCGAGCGCCTCGATCGCGCGGAACGGGCTCGCCCTGCTGCGCGTCCTCTGCCTCCGAGATCCTCCGGCATCCGCCTCAGATCTTGATCACCCGCCAGCTGCCGCGCGTCCAGAGCACCACGAAGACGACTCCCTGGGCGAGGCGGTAGCCGACTTGGCTGAGCCAGAGGATCAGAAGACCGTGGCCGAGGACCGGGCCGAGCAGATAGGCGAGCGGCAGGAAGACGCCCCATTGGAGGACGAGCGTGGTGTACATCACGCGGCGGTTGTCGCCGGCGCCGATCAGGCTGCTCATCATCACCATCGAAACGGTGTCCAGCGAGAGCGAGAGGGCGACGATCTGCAGCGGCAGCCGCGCGAGCTCGAGCGTCGAGATCGCGGCGGGGCCGTTGGCGAGGAGCTCGTCGGCGAAGCGGATCGGCAGGAACAGCTCGAGCAAGAAATCCGGGGCGAAGGCGCCCGGAAGCGCCAGGATCAGAACCGAGGTGGCGCTGACCAACGAGACGTCCCAGGCCCAGCGGCTCGCGTCGTCTGGTTCCTTGCGGCCGAGCGCTTGGCCGACCAAGGTGGCGCTCGCCAGGCCGAAGCCGAGCCCTGGCAGGATTCCGACGAGGGTCAGGTTGATCAGCACATTGGCCGCTGCGAGCTCGGCGGTGCCGACCTTGCCGACGATCCAGAAGAAGGCGGTCATCCCGGCGGCGAAGAAGAACTGCTGGAGCCCCGCGGGGACCGTCAAGCGCAAGAGCGTCGCTACCGATCGGTGGGAGGGGCGCACGCGCAAGAACCCGTTCTCCCGCCCGTGGCGGAAGCCGAGGATGAAGTAGTAGGCCGTGCCGATGTAGGTTGCGATCGCCGAGGCGACGCCAGCGCCCGTCGCGCCGAGCCGCGGGAAACCGTAGGCGCCGAAGATCAACAGGTAGTTGAGCGTGATGTTGGTGATGTGCATCACGATCAGCGCGCGCATGTAGAGCCCCGGTCGATCGGTCGCGTTCCAGAAGCCGCGAAACGAGAAGTTCATCGACATCCCGACCATCGCCAAGAGCCGCGCCTGCAGGTAGGGTCCACCCGACGAAACGACCTGCGGATCGCTCACGAGCAGGCCGAAGAGCTCGTTCGAAAAGAAGGCGACGACCAACGACCAGGGGAGGGCGATCCCGATGGCGATCAACAACCCGCCGTTCAGCGGCTCGGCGGCGCGATCGAGCCGTCCTTCGCCGACGCGACGGGAGGCGGTGGCCTGAACGGACGACGAGAGGCCGAGGAAGAACGCGCCGAGGAGAAAGTTGGCGAAGCCGCCGAGACCGACCGCCGCGAGGGCCTCGTCACCGAGGACGCCGACCATCGCCGTGTCGACGAGGTTGAGGATGTTCTGAGAGATCATGCCGCCGATGATCGGGATTGCGAGCGTGAAGATGCGGTGGATGCGATCGCGGGTTAGCGCCATGGTAGGTTCCATCACTACCCGAGGCGCTCGTCGATGTCGAGAATTCTCGGTGCACAAGCGCTGAGATTTTGGCTATACTGACGGCGCACGGGGTCGTTCAATCGATGTGAGGTATCGCGATGGCGGTTGATCCCTCCGAACAGAAGACGGTCATGCGGCCGGCCTTCGACGACGACGAAGCCAAGCTCGGGCCGCAGTACGAGAAGACGGCGATGCTCCAATCCCCGATGCTCGACGAGGCCGCGCCGAACAAGCGCCCCGTCGGGCTCTACGTGGTGATCGGGCTTCTCGTCGCCGCCGTCGCCGCTCTGGCCCTCTTCCTCGTCTTGCGCTAGCGTCGTTTCCAACGGCGCGGGCTCGTCGTCGCGGCCGTCCCAGCGGCTTCGCCTGGCGTCAGAGCCAGAGCTCGGGCGGAATCTGCATTCTCTCGAAGGGGCGCGCGAGATCATCGGGCAGCGGAGCCTGGATCTCCAGCCATTCGCCGCGGCGGGGATGGTGAAAGCCGAGACCGACGGCGTGGAGGGCCAGACGAGAGAGCATGAACTCCTGCTGGAAGAGGCGATTGTGCTCACTCTTGCCGTAGTTCGCGTCGCCGATCAGCGGGCAGCTGATGTGCTTGAAGTGGCGCCGCACCTGGTGCTGACGCCCGGTGCGCGGGCGCGCCTCGACCAGCGCGTAGCGCTCGCGAAAGATGAACAGGCGGCGGAAATCGGTGACCGCGGGGACGCGCTCGGGCGATTTGCGGACCCGGGGGATCGGATGGTCGATCCGCCCCGCCTCCTCTGGAATGCCGCGCACGAGCGCGAGGTAGCGCTTCTCCACCTCACGCCGCGCGAAGGCGCCCTGAAC
>JAGQJP010000590.1 GCA_020430585.1 Myxococcales bacterium
CGTGAATCGGATTCCCGCTTGCTCGAGGCGCGACCGCAGAGACCCGCGCCGTGGGGAGTTGTGGGCGAAGTAGCGCTGCTCGAGCATATCCCGCGAGTGCTCGCGCGCGACGCGGCGTAGCCCGCCATGAACGATCAAGCTGGGCAACCCCTGGCGCCGTCGGTCGAGGTTGATCAGCTTGACGATCAGCGCTTCGGCGGCGCTACTCGTCGGCTTCTTCAGCGCTGGCTCGAGCACGGGATAGCGCACGAGCTGCGGTGTCGTCTCGCCGACGTGGACGGGATAGAGCGCGAGCACCGACGGGCCGCGTCGATTGGTCGCCATGATCTCGAACAGATAGCGCCCCTCTTTGCGCAGGCGCAGGCTCGGGGACCAGATGCGTCGAAAGCGCCGCGTCATCACGTAGTGGTGCACTCGACCCGCGGGGGTCATCACGTAGAGCCTCGGCAGCTGCCAGCTCGGGTCGAGCTCCCCCTCGACGGTGATCGCCGCGTTCTTTCGAAGCGGGCGGTTCGGCACGCGAATCTGACAATGGCGGGCGACGAAGATCACCGTGAAGCGCTTGCGCAGATGGCCCTTCGTCGTCGGCTTCTCCGCCAAGGCGAGGCCGTAGTGCGTCGGCGTCCAGCGGGCCAGCACACTCTGTAGCAGCTTGGCGGTGCGCGGATGCTCCAGCCGTTCGAGGGCGATCTCGATCGTCACGGGATGCGGATCGGCCAGCCCCGCGGTGTTCAGCGCGTGGTGCAGGAAGTTTTCGTGGATGAATCCCGAGGGCAGCCGATCGATCTCGGCCAGAGCGCGGGTGTAGATCCGCGCCGCCCGGACCAACCGCAGGTCGAGGAGAGCGAGGCGGCCGAGCTTGCGCATCTGGCGTTCGAGCTGATCGCGCAGCGCCACCTCTTCGGACGAGAGCAGCGGCCGCTTGGTCGGCACGATCGTTTGACGCGCGGAGGCCGACCCGAAGAACGTGACCAACAGGCCGGCGATCGCGACCACGAGCTTTGGCATTTGGGACTCGAAGATACGGGTAACCGAACGGGCACCGCGGACGAACCATTTCGTGCGGGCGATGGGTCCAGTCTACGGTGATCGCCTGACGACCGCAAAAAAATTGCCGCCGCGCGGGGATCGACGCGGTGGTGCGCGAATTGGACTGGATCGAAAAGATGGGAATAATCTACAATGACCTCAGGTTGATGCATAGTGATTCGGGTCTGAAGAACGCGCTCAATCGGAGGCGTACCTGTTCGAGATGGAGATGTGATGTTCAGCTTTCGCCGGAAAACCCGACCCGACCGCCATCAGTTCGAGGCCGAGGCGCTTCCGCACCTCGACAGTCTGTACAACTCGGCGCTCTACATGACCAAGAACGATCGCGACGCCGAGGATCTCGTACAAGAGACGATGCTGAAGGCGTTTCGGTTCTATGACAAGTACGAGAAGGGCACCAACATACGGGCCTGGTTGTTCAAGATCCTGACCAACACGTTCATCAACCAGTACCGCCGCAAGGTCGTCTCGTTCGAGTATCTCGACAACCTCGACTACCCGATCGAGCAGCAGCAACACGACGACGTGATCGATCGGGTGCCCTACGACAAGCTCCTCGAGAGCGTCGAGCTCTCCGAGTCGCTCTCCGATCCCGTGATCGCCGCCCTCGAAAAGCTCTCCCTCGATTTTCGATTGGTTGTGATCTTGGCCGATTTACAAGACTTCTCCTACAAGGAGATCGCCGAGATCATCAACTGTCCCGTGGGGACGGTGATGTCGCGCCTCTATCGGGGGCGCAAGATGTTGCAAAAGAGCCTCAGCGGCTACGCCCGCCAACGGGGGATCATCCCCGAGGCGAGCGAGAACGAGGGATCCGAGTCGGAGCCCGCGTCGCTCGAGGCCTACAGACAGCGCAAACGGACCGCGTAGAGAAGACGACTGTTGCATATGGATTGTCGCGAAGTTCAAAAGTTCATCTACGTATACCTCGACAACGAGTTCGACGATGCCGATCGCGTAGAGTTCGACGGTCATCTGCGGCACTGTGACGCGTGCCGCGAGCTCGTCGGCGAGGAGAAGCGCTTCAAGTGCTTCGTTCGCAGGGCCGTCAAGCCCGTCTGCTGCCCCACGTCGCTCAGCGCCCAAATCAGCCAGGGACTCGATGAAGCCGATGCTGGGCGGCCCTTCGTCCGCAAAGCCTATCGGGCCGTGCCGGCGATGGCGATCGGGATCGTGATCACCTTCCTATTCTGGCCCGCGGCGAACTCCTATACCCCGCTCGTCGAAGAGTCGGTCAAGGCGCACCAGGCCGACTTGCCCAACGACGTGCGCGGAAGCCGCGACGAGATTCAGCGCTTTTTGAAGCCTCGGGTGAACTTCCACGTCGCGCTGCCCCTGCGTACGACGCAGCGAACGCGTTTGATCGGAGCTCGCTTGAGCCACTTCCGCGGTCGCCCAGCGATCCTCTATCACTACCTCTACGGTCGGCGGCGGATCACCGTGGTCCAGTTCGTCGGCGGTGAGAGCCAGTTTCCGCAAGCGAACGCGGCCTACGCCGAGACACAGCGGATTCACTACTCCCTCAAGCGGGGGTACACCGTCGCGGTCTACCGATATCGCGGCGTGATGCACTCGGTGATCGGCGACTTGAATCCAGGCGAGATGCGACAGCTGATTCCGATCCGTGCGGTCGGTCAATAATCCCCGAGCGATCCCCGTTCCGAGTATCGAACAGCGCCCCTGCAGGCCAAGTCGAGGGTTAGACCTTCGCCCGCTTCGTCATGCGTGGACCGGCGCGCTCACGCTCGCGCTGGTTCTACTGCTCTCTGCGCAGGCGCTCGGCGCGCCCTTTTTCCGCTCGTTCATCACGATCCGTAGCCGCTACTGCGACGTTCACGTACCGCGGGCGGGCCTCGCCTTCGGCCAACGCACCGCCAATCTCTGCGACGAGGCGTATCGCCTGATCTCGGCCTACCTCGGGTGGAAACCGCGAGAGCGGCTGCACGTCCTCGTCGACGACGACATCGACGCGGCGAATGGCTCGGCGGTGGTGATCCCCTACAACCAAATCGTCGTCAACAGCTATCCACCTGCGCCATTCGGCGAGCTCGGCTACTTCGACGACTGGCTGCGCGTGTTGTTGCTGCACGAGATGACACACATCATGCACCTGGACAACCGCAGCGGCTTGCCGAACGTGCTCAACCACATCTTCGGCAAGACCTACGCGCCGAACCAGAACGTGCCGAACTGGCTGGCCGAGGGCCTCGCGGTCCACGTCGAGTCGAAGTTCACGGGAACCGGGCGCGTCTATTCGACCCTCTATCGGACCTACATCCGGATGGCAATGCTCGCGGGCAGGTTTCCCGGGCTCGACCGCTTCACGGGCGGCTCACCCCTCAAGTTTCCTGGTGGTGCACACTGGTATCTCTACGGCGGCCACTTCATGCACTATATCGCCGAGCGCTTCGGTCCGCGCACCTTCGCCCGCATGAGCCATCTCTACGGTCGACGGATCATCCCCTTCGCGATCAACGCCGTGATGCGCGAGGTCACGGGGAAGACCTTCGAGAGTCTCTACCGCGATTGGCGGGCGAAGCTGAAGCTCGAATACGAAACGGACGCCGCGCGTCGACGCAAGGCCGGCTTGACGCGCTACCGGCGGATCTCGGAAAAGGGGGATCAC
Organism: Myxococcales bacterium; assembly: GCA_020430585.1. Taxonomy (GTDB): domain Bacteria; phylum Myxococcota_A; class UBA9042; order JAGQJP01; family JAGQJP01; genus JAGQJP01. Next base: position 3,677 of record JAGQJP010000590.1, read on the forward strand.
TTCTTCGAGCCGATGTTCAGCCCCGATGGCCAGTGGCTGGTCTACCACGCCGACACGGGCTTTCAGCAGGCGCAGTTCCGCCTGCGTCGTCGCGACGAGACGCGCTTTCAGACGCTCTACGTCACCCGCGGAGCGGTCAGCGGCGCCCAATGGATCCCCGGCCCGACGCGCAAGCTGATCTACAGCGAGACGTCGTACGTGAACAACTTCTTCGTCTTCGGTGAGCTCTATCTGCACGATCTCACTACGGGTCAGCGCGTACGCCTCAGCCGAGGACTGCGCGCGAGTGAGCCGCATCCGTCGCCCGACGGGCGGAGCGTCGTCTTCGTTCGCACCGAATGGGGCAAGACGCATCTCTCGCTGATGCGGCTTCGCGACCGTCGCTGGCGCGACATCTACAAGAACCCGGGTTTTGGACCGATCCACGGGCCTCGTTTCAGCCCGGACGGCCGACGGATCGCGTTTTCCGGCCACTTCAAAGGACAGCGCGACCTCTACGTCCTCGAGCGTCGCACGGGCGCGTTGACCCGGTTGACGAACGATCGGGCGATGGAGCTCACGCCGCGTTGGACGGCGGACGGTCGCTACCTGATCTTCTCTTCGGACCGAGACGGTGTGTTCAATCTGTATGCCTACCGCTTCGCTGACAAGAGGGTGCTGCGGATCACCAACGTCCTCGGCGGGGCGTTTCAACCGACCCTCGATCCCCAGGGCGCTTCGATCGTCTTCGTCGGCTACCACGATGGCGGCTACCATCTCGGCCAGATGCCCTACTCGCCGAAGGATTGGCGCCCGGCAGGCCCTGGTGAGCGGACGAGCCCGGGTCCCGAGCGGCTGCCGCTCGTCGAACGACGCTTCCCCGTCTCGCCCTACCAGGCCTGGCGCACGCTCTACCCGCGCAGCTGGGCCCCTCGCCCGGATCTGACGATCGGCTCCTTCGAGCGGCTGATCGGATTCACGCTGGATGGTTCGGACGTGGCGGGACACCACAGCTGGTCACTCGGGATGCAATACGACTTCGACACCAAAGATGTCGACGTTTCGGGCTACTACATCTTCTCGCAGTACTCGCCGATTCTACGTTTGGCGCCCGCGATCAGCCTCGCCTTCGCTCGAAACGTCGGGTTCGGCGGGGCCTACATTTCGGATCAGCTGTTTCGCTATCGAGAGGAGCGGATCAGCGCTTCTGTCGGCCTCTCGGCGTCGTTTCCCCGGCTCTACGGGACCCACTCCGTCTCGATCGAGTACGATTTCTTCCACTTTCGGCCCGTCTCGCAACCCGACGTCGGGCGTATCGATCCGGGCTCGAGCGTGCCGATCTACCCGACCCGCGGCTGGCTCGGTGGGATCAGCCTGGCGTATTCCTTCCGCGACCTTCATGGGCTCAAGTACAGCCCGGGAATCGCCGAAGGGCGCTCGCTCTCGCTCTCCTTCTCGATCAACCACCGCGGCCTCGGCAGTCGCTACGACACCTACGCGTTGCGCTGGAGCTACAACGAGTACGTGCCAGTCCCCTGGCCGCCCGGGTCGGTGCTCTTCTTCGGATACAACGGTGGTATTTCCCTCGGTGATCTGCGCTATCGCGGCGCCTACTCGCTCGGCGGCTTTCCGGCACAGGACATTCTGACGACGATCTTGCAGCAGACGGGCCTCTCGGGGCTGTTTCTGCGCGGATATCCGCCGTCGTCGTTGTTCGGCAACCACTTTCACCTGCTCAACGTGGAGTGGCGCGTCCCGCTCTGGAACATCTACCGCGGCCTCGGCACGTTGCCGATCTATTTTCGGCGGTTGACGATGACGATCTTCAGCGACACGGCGCTGATCGACTTCAACGGGCCCGACGAGCACGACCTCAAGACGGGGCTCGGCCTCGAGCTGCGCATCGGCTTCGACTTCGCCTACTCGTTTTCGAGCGCGCTGCGCGTGGGCTACGCCTATGGGTTCCAAGAACCCGGAGGACATCAGCTCTTCGTCATCGTCGGTGGCGCGTATTGAGTCAGGCCATCGTGTTCGCGAGGAGCCAATCGAGATAGGGCTGGTGGCCGCGGGCGACGTCGAGAGCGAGGATCTCCGGGACACTGTAGGGATGCAGCTCGCGGATCGCCGCCTCGAGGTCGTCGAACAGCTCGCGCCGACTCTTGATCACGAGCAAGAGCTCGCTCTCCTGGCAGCGCTCGCCCTTCCACTCGTAGACCGAGAGCAAGCCCGGGACGATGTTCACACAGGCGGCGAGCTTGCGTTCGACCAGCGCGTTGGCGAGCGCCTGCGCGTTCTCGAGCGTATCGATCGTGACCAGGTTGACCGTGGCGTCCGTCATGTATGGGTTCCGCTCAGGATTTCTTGAAGAGGGCGTCGAGCTTCGAGCGTGGATCGTCTTTTGTCAGCTCGAGGCCGCCGCTCTTGCCTTCGCCTTTGCCAAAGACCTCGAGCAGCTTGGACTTCGCCGCGCTGACCTCACTCGTGCGATCATCTTCGACGGGCTTGAAGGTGAAGTAGAGGCAGAAGTTCCCCTCCGCCTTATCGGGGACGTGCTCGCGCGGGTTCTCGCGGCACTGCTTCGGAGCGTACGGATCATAGTGCTGACAGTTCAGGCAGCAGTGGAGATAGGCGTAGCAGTTCGGACACATGTCGCGTCGGCCGATCTTGACCTCGAACTCGAGCTCTTCGCCGCATTTGTGACACTTGTACGTGGGGTCTTTGGGCTCCAAGGTACGATTCCTCCCGGTCGAAGCGGACATCCGCGCACCTGCGCAAAATCCGCGTACAGTGTAATGGAGTGTGTCAGGGTCGTCAAGGCTCGCTGGACATCGCGTAGCCGCTGGCTGGGGTTGATTCGCGCTCCCAACTTCGATAAGATGGCCCGACGTCGAATTCGGCGACGGGAGGAATATGCCCGCGCACATCCGTGAGAGGCTCTCCTCGCCATCATATTTTGCGGTGATCTGCTGTGCGTGCTTCCTCCTGATCGCGGTGGGTGAGGTCGCGCGCGCGTTCGTCGGTGGAGACCTCCCACCTGAAGCCGAGCTGCTCGCCTTTCTACGCGCGCGCTGGCGTCCGGGAGACCAGCTCTTGATTCAGCCCGAGCTGCCGCCCAAGCACTGGAAGCGGTTCGGCGAGTTCCCGCTCGTCGCTGACCAGCCGCCACCAGGCTCTGCCGCTGGCCGAGGCGGGCGGATCATCGTGGCGAGTTATCTCGGTGCGCCGTCTCTCGACACGACGGCGTGGCGCGTGGAGGCGCGTGGCGATGAAGAGCGAATCGGCCATTGGCGCGTGCGAGTCTACGGTTCGACGACGAATGCGTCCCCGCGGCTCGATTTGCGGCGCTTGATCCCACGCCTCGCGCTGAAGGTCACCGATGCTGGCCGACCGCTCGCGGTGCGCCCCTTCAACGGCGAGTCCTTCGTCGGTCCGCGCGACGAGTGGCTCGTTCGGCGGCGGATCCTGCCTCTCAAAGGCAAGAGCGAGTATGTCTGGACGATCCGATTGGCCCGCGGTCGAGAGCTGCGCTTGGCCTTTCCGCCGACGGCGCGGGCGAAGAAGCTAGCGATCCGTCTCGGCTTTTCCGACAAGATCATCGCCAAGCGCCGCACGGGTGCGGCGCGGGTCGAGATCTGGCTCGACGGCCGCTGGATTCGGAACGTCGAGCCCTGGAACCGCGTCGGCTTCTGGTCTCATGTGATCCCGCTGCCGAAGGGGCCCGCGATGCAGCGTCTCGAGATCCGGGTCAAGGAGATTCGGGTCGACAAACCGTTGGCGCTCGTGTTGCAGACGGCACTCGAGTATTGAGGAGCGCCCGATGAGACGTTGGTGGTCCGAAAACGGAGTGCGTACGATCACGGGCTTGACGTTCGCCGTCCTCGTCAGCCTGCTTCTCGGCTTCGTGCCGCTGGCACGACATCACAGCGCGAGCTCGGTCGCGGTCGAGATCGGCTCCCTCTCTCAGACACAATGGCTCGTCGGTTTTCTGCGGGCGCCGTCGCCCAACGATCGAGCACAGTTTCGCACAGCGCGCCAGATCGACGCCCATTTCAAGTCGGTGCCGCACTTCGGCTCCCTCGCGGGCAGCTCGGTCGGCGTTCGCTGGATGTACGCCGTGGCGCATCTGCTCACCGCGAACAAGCGAGACGCGGTGATGCGCTGGCTCGGCATCGCGATGGTCGCCTGTAGCGCCTGGCTCGTCGTCGCCCTCGCCTGGAGGACCGGCGGCGCGGGCGTTGGCTCAGTTGCTGGGCTGTTGTTCTTGTTGTTGCCCGGCACGCTGTTCTATGGCCGCAGCGTCAGCGCCGAAAGCGCGATGCTCTTCGCTACGTCGCTGACGGTCTACGCGTATTTTCGAGGGCTCGAGAGACGCGCCTGGGCGATCGCGAGCGGCCTCGCGTTTGGGCTCGCGGTGATCACGGCGATCGAATCGTTGTTCCTGATCGTTCCCTTGACGGCTCTCAGCTTGACCTGGCCTCAGGACACAGCCGATCGGGACGCGCGCCGCGAGGCGACGCCGCCCCACGTCGCGGACGTCGATCGGGGGCGCATCCGGCTCGCCGCGACCTGGTTGACCCCGCTGTGGTTGCTCGTCTGCGGGGTCGGGATCTACGTCGTCGCTCATCCTCATCTCTGGGGCGCGGCGAAGGGACCGTTGATCGACGCGATCGTCGCCGAGCTCAAGCGGCCCCATCCTCAGGCGCTCTTCTTCGGCACCGTTTCGCCTCGCGGAGCGACACCGAGCTTCGCGACGACCGTCGAGCTGCTGCTGACGCGTCTGCCCCTCGTCGTCTTGCTGAGCTTCGCTCTCGGCGTGCTCTTCTCTCTGCGGCAGAGCGCACGCCCGCTCGTGGGTTCCTCGCGCGCGGTCCTGCGCGGTATCTTGTTGGTTCTCGTCGCGCTCGTCGTCGCCCACGGCCTGCTCGGGTCGCCGTTCTATGCGGGCACGAACCAACTGCTGCTCTATTGGCCGTGGATCGCGATCGGCGCGGCCTTCGGGCTCTTCGAGCTCGGCACGCGAATCACCACGGCCCTGTCCTTCACGGAGCGACGGGCGTCGATGC
>JAGQJP010000591.1 GCA_020430585.1 Myxococcales bacterium
CTTCCGCGGTGAGGGCTCCCTCGAGGGCTGGCTGGTGCGGATGGTGATCAACGCCTGTCGTCGAATGCAGCGCGGACGCAAGAACGACCCCGCGCTGCATCAGGAGGACGCGGTGCTCCCCGACGAGAGCCAGAGCCCAGAGCGCGCCACCGAGAGCAGCGAGATCGGCGTTCACCTGCGCCAGGCGCTGAGCGAGCTCCCCAACACGGACCGGATGATCCTCCTGCTCTCGGAGGGCGACGGCTGGTCGGCGATCGAGATCGCCGAGCGGCTGGGGATGACCCACGGCGCCGTGCGCACGCGCCTGACCCGCATCCGACAAGCGCTGCAGAAGAAGCTCGCCCCGCTCGGACTGCTCCCCGATTCCTGAGCTCCTCGGCGCTCTTGCGCCGTCCCACCGGAAAAACTCTCCCGCCGCTGTAACACTCTGGCGAACCATCGGCTCTACGGGACAAATAGGCCGATGGGCCGAGGACGACGACGAGAGGCGTGGCGCCCCTCGGCGACACCGCGGCCGAAGCGACGAGACGACGCAAAAAAGGAGAGATCCATGGGCCATAAACCGATCACCATCACGCTGTCGAACTTCAAATCAACCGTGCTCGAGTCGGATCTCCCGATCGTGCTCGATTTCTGGGCTCCCTGGTGCGGACCGTGCCGCGCGATCGCGCCGATTCTCGACGCCCTGGCCGGGGCCTACGAGGGCAAGGTGAAAGTCGGGAAGATCAACGTCGACGAAGAGGGTGCGCTGGCACAACAGTTCCAGATCACGGGGATTCCGACGCTGGTCGTGTTTCACGCGGGCAAGAACCAGGGACGGCTGGTCGGATTTCCCGGGCGCCAGGGGATGAACGAGCTCTTCGAGCAACTCGCCGCCCTCACCCCCGCGCAGAGCGCCGCTCGCTGATCGACTCTCGAGCGTCGACTCGGCCTTCTCCCCCTCGGGCCGGGTCGGCGCTTTTTTTCAGGCTCCGCGTCCGTCCAGGCGCGAGAGCAGCTCGTCCACGCTCGGGCGATCCGCTGGATCACGGCTCTCAAAAAGCGCGAGCAGACGCCCGTCGGCGCCGATCAGCGCGTCTCCTCCCAACTGGTAGAGGTCGTCATCGCGCTGAGGTCGCACGAGACGACGCCCACGCACGAGGAGCCAGAGGTAGCGTGCGAGCACCCGTGGCCCATAGACCCGAAGGCGAGAGCCCCGCACCAGACCAAAGGCGCGATAGGCCCCACGCGAAGGATCGCAGAGCAGCGGGTGGCGCAGCCCGAGCTCGACGCGGTAGGGCCCCAATCGCGAGGGTTCGGCGAAGCTGACGGCGACGATATCGGTCTGACGTTCCTCGAATTGCGAATACGCGCGGTTCACCTCGACCAGGTGCTCACGACAGGGCAGTCACGCCAGATGGCGCAGGAAAATCAGCAACACAGCGCGACCCCGCATCGATTCCAGGCGCCACTCGCGGCCCTCTTCATCGAGCAGCGCGACGGAGGGTGCGAGGGCTCCGAGCGTTGGTTTTTTCGTCATCTACGGCCCGCTTTTCGAGTATGCTACGGTGCATAGTACCTCAATCCACGCCACCGAGCGAGACGATGCGCTACAAAGTCGTCGAGACGATGACCGTAACCGAAGAGGCCCTCGAGGCGATCCTCAACCGCTGGGTTCTCGAGGGCTGGACTCTCGATTCGGTGCAGTTCGTCAAATCGGACGCCTCGCGCCGGCCGACGATGGCGTTCCTCTTCTTTTGCCGCGAGGACCACGATGAGCCAGAAACCTGAAACCCAAGCCTTTCGCCGCACCAAGATCGTCGCCACCCTCGGCCCGGCGAGCAGCTCCGAGGAGACCTTGGCTGCGATGATTCGCGCCGGGCTCGACGTTGCGCGGATCAACTTCAGCCACGGCTCGTCCGACGAGCACCGCCAGCGGATCGAGCTCGTGCGCCGACTCTCGGCCGATGCGCGTAAGCCGGTCGCCGTGATGATCGACCTGCCCGGGCCCAAGATCCGTGCGCTGATCCCCGAAGCGATCACCCTGGTCACGGGGCAGCTCGTGCACTTCGCCCTGCGCGACGATGCCGAGGCCGCGATCGGCACGACCCTCCCTGAGGCGCTGATGGACGTTCGCCCAGGCGAACGAATCCTCCTCGACGACGGGCGGATCTTGCTCAACGCGCAGGAGAACGACGGGCGTCGACTCAGCGCGGTCGTGCAAATCGGCGGGCAACTCAAACCGCGCAAGGGGATCAACCTGCCCGACACGAAGCTCTCGATCCCGACGCTGACCGCCGACGACCAGCGCGCCCTCGACTGTGCCGTCGAGTATGGGGCAGACTGGGTCGCCCTCTCCTTCGTCCGCGATTCGTCGGCGGCGCTCACGGTGCGCAACGCCCTCGCCGCACGGGGCGCGGCGATCCCCGTGATCGCCAAGATCGAACGCCCAGAGGCGGTGGAGAACATCGACGCGATCGTCGCCGCCTTCGACGGGATCATGGTCGCCCGCGGGGACCTGGGTGTCGAGATGCCCCTAGAGGACGTGCCGCGCATTCAGAAGCTGTTGATCACCGCCGCCCGCGTGCGAGGGAAGCCCGTGATCACCGCCACCGAGATGCTCGAGTCGATGAAGGAGAACCCGCGCCCGACCCGCGCCGAAGCGGGCGACGTGGCCAACGCGATCCTCGACGGCACCGACGCGGTGATGCTGAGTGTCGAGACCGCCGCTGGCCGTTATCCCGTCGAGGCGGTGCAATATATGGCGCGGATCGCGCTGGCGACCGACCGCCGCCTCGGCGAGCGCTTCACGAACACCGTCTCGCTGCAGGCGGGCCGCGTGATCGACTCGATCACGCACGCCGCCTGTGTCCTCGCCGACACGATCGACGCCCGAGCGGTGGTGATCGCCAGCCGCACGGGTCGCACGGTGCGCCTCACCGCGCGGCATCGACCCCAGCAATTGATCGTCGCCGCGACGAACAGCGTTCAGACGCTCAATCAGCTCGCCCTGGTCTGGGGCGTGTATCCGTTGGCGATGCCCGAGCTCGCCGCCGATGACGATCGCCTCGAGCGGGCGACGGCGCGGGTGCACGAGGCGGCGATCATCCCGCGAGACGCGCGAATGGTCCTCGTCGCCGAGCACCCCGTGATGGGCCGCGAGGCGACGCCGACGCTGCGCGTCACGGGACTGCGCGAGGACGAGATCACCTGAGAAGAGACGACGGAGAGAGCGATGGATTGGAGCTACTCAGCGTTGGCGCGGATCGTCGCCGACCAGCCGCTTCCGGCGATGATCGTCGATCTTTCGCGCTTCGACGCCAACGTGCGCCGCGTCGCGTCGCGCTTGGCCGAGCGAGGCAAGGCACTGCGAATCGCGACCAAGTCGCTGCGCGTGCCCGCGCTGATCGAACGCGCGGCGTCCCTGGCCGACTCTCGTCGACTGATGTGCTTCGCCCTCGACGAGGCCTGTTTCCTCGCCGAAGAGGGCTTCGACGACCTGCTCGTCGCCTACCCCATCGTGCAATCCGCGGAGCTCGCGCGAGCGCGGGAGCTGACCGAGCGCGGTGTGCGCTTGACGCTGATGGTCGACTCGATCGACCACCTCGATCGCATCGACGCGACAGGCGGTGAGGGGTGGCGCGTCTGCGTCGATGTCGATGTCTCGTATCGCATCGCGGGCCGCCATCTCGGCGCCCAACGCTCTCCGCTGCGCACCCTCGCGGCGGTACAGCAGTTGATCGGTGCGATCGAGCGGCGTCCCGCGCTCCAACTCGTCGGGGTGATGGGCTACGAAGCTCACATCGCGGGCTTTCCCGAACAGAATCCCTTCAGCGCCTGGCTCAACCCGGTCAAGCAGCGCCTCAAGCGACGCTTCGTCGAGCAGACGCGGGCCAAACGAGACGCCATCGGAGCCTGGCTCGCCAGCCGAGGGATCGAGCTCGAGTTCTTCAATGGCGGCGGCAGCGGCAGTCTCGACTCGACAAGCATTGAGCGCGCCGTCGATGAGGTGACCGTCGGCTCGGGTTTCCTCCAGTCGCACCTGTTCGACTACTACGCGCAGAATCGCAGCGAGCCCGCTTTCGCCTTCGCCCTCGCCGTCACGCGGCGCCCAGAGGAGCGTTTCGTCACCTGCCAGAGCGGCGGATTCATCGCTTCGGGGGAGATCGGTCCCGACAAAGCGCCACTGCCGATCGCGCCCGACGGCGTGAGCCCGACCAAAGGGGAAGGATTCGGCGAGGTGCAAACACCCCTCGAGATCCGCCGCGGCAGCGAGGCCGAGCGGTTGCGTCTGGGAGACCCCGTCTTTTTCCGCCCGGCGAAGGCGGGTGAGATCGCCGAGCGCTTCTCGCACTATCTGCTGGTCGACGGCGAGTCGATCGTCAACCGTGTCCCGACCTACCGCGGGCTGGGCAAGAGCTTCTTCTAACCGGGGGCGCCCGCCACCTGCTCCGCCTCGTCCCCTCGGAACAGGCCGAAGATCCCGCCCGTATGCCAGAAGACGACGCGGCTCCCCGCTGCGATGCGCCCCCGACGCACCTCGGCGACGAGCCCGTGGAGCGCCTTTCCTGTGTAGACCGGGTCGAGGATCAACCCCTCGGTCGAGGCGATCCAGCGCAGCGTCTCGAGCTCGTCGGGTCGATTGAGGCCATATCCGCGTCCGACGTAGCCGTCCTCGATATCGCAGCTCGCGGGCAAGCCCTCGATCGACCAGTCGAAGCGCGATCCCATCTCGGCGAGGATCGACTCCGCCCGGGCGCGGAAGGTCGCCCGATCGTCACAAACGGCGAAGCCGAGCAGGCGACCGCCGATCTCACGGCGCGCGACCGCCGCCGCCAATCCGGCGAACGTGCCCCCCGAACCGACCGCGGTGATCAGCCAGTCCGGCGCAAATCCCCGCTCCTCGGTTTGAGCGCGAAGCTCCTGGGCCGCCGCATAGTAGCCGTACGAACCCAGAGCGTTCGATCCGCCTTCGGGTATCACGTAGGGTCGACGGCCACTCGCCTTCAACGTTGCGGCCGCCTCCGCCATCAGCGCATCCCGTTGGCGATATTCTTCGGGCGTAATCGCCCGAATCTCGGCGCCGACGAGACGGTCCAACAGCAGATTGCCCGACAGATGTGCCGTCGCCGCCCCGCGCAGAAAGAGGACGGCGTCCATTCCGAGCTGACGCGCGGCGATTGCCGTCGCCCGCGCGTGGTTCGACTGCGCTCCGCCGCAGGTCAGCACGACATCGGCGCCGAGCCGTTCGGCATCGGCGAGCAGCACCTCTAGCTTGCGGATCTTGTTTCCTGACAGCGTGCTGCCCGTCAGGTCGTCGCGCTTGATCCAGAGCTCGATCCCCAACTCCGCAGATGCCCGCCGCGCCAGCTCTAGCGGCGTCGGTCGGAGCGCCAACTTACAGCGTGTCGGTCCCAATTCGGTCGTCATCGACGATTTCCTCCCTCTGTCAAAGGCGTGCAATGCCTCGCCCGCTCCACCGAATCAAATCACCATCGACGTCGAGAAGCAAGAGTGGTTCCCAACGAGGCGATCTCCCGGTAGACTCGGATCAGACGAGGTTCGAGATGACGACCATCGAAGCATTTGGCCCCTTCGTAATCGACGAGTTGATCGCCGAGACCCAGATGACGGCGATCGGCAAGACGACTTTCGCTGGGAGGCCCGCGGCGATCAAGTTCCTGTCCCACCACGTCGCTGGAAGCGGAGAGCATCAGCAGCTGCTCGAGCGAGAGGGCGTGATCCTCGAGCGCGTGCAGGGCACAACCGGCATCGTCCGCTTGCTGGAGCGCGGAAGCATCGGAGAGCGCCCCTATCTCGTGCTCGAGATGCTCGCGGGGATACCGCTGCGGGTAGCGCTGGATGAGGGCTCGGCTCCCCCCGTCGAGTCGCTCTTGGCGCAGCTGGCGCCGGTGATCGCGCACCTCGGCGCCCGAGAGGTCGTCCACGGCGACTGGACACCAGCCAATCTCGTGGTCGACCCGGAGGGGAGCTGCACGCTGATCGATTTCGGCATCGCCTGGGCCCCGAGCCTCTTTCCAGGCGACGACCCGACGTCTGTCCGCGGAACCTGGGGCTACATGGCACCCGAGCAAGCGCGGGGTGAGCTCTTGAGCAGCCGCACCGACGTCTACGGACTTGGATTGCTGCTCGGCGAGCGGATCCTCGCCGACTCCTTGCTCCCGCGCACCCGAGAGCCGCGAACCTTGATGGCGATGGCCCAGGGTGTGGCGAAGGATGCAGCGGTCTTCGAGCTCGCCCCGGTTTGGTTGAGGGCGATGTTGCATCGGATGCTCGCCCACAGCCCCGCCGACCGCCCCAGCCCGGAAGAGCTCGCCGCCTTTGCCTCTCGCCTATCGGCGACGAAGCGTCCATCCCGCGACGAGAGCTGATCCGCCATCCCCCCTACGCTAGTCGAGATTCGGTGCGTCCGCCGTGGGAAGGGCCACGGCGCTCCCCTCGACGGCGACGCGGGATTGGCCCGCGCCCTCGGGCCGGATGACGACGCGCGCGGCGAAGCGGTCGGTAAAGCTCTCGACGTGGGAGATCACTCCGATCTGGCGCCCGGCGCTCTGAAGCGCGTCGAGAGCCGAGAGGGCGACGTCGAGGGTGTCGGCGTCGAGGGTGCCGAACCCTTCGTCGATGAAGAGCGACTCGACGCCGGAGCGCGCGCCACCCAGCGACGAAAGGGCCAGAGCGAGTGAGAGCGAGACGAGGAAACTCTCTCCCCCAGAGAGGCTAGCGGTGCTGCGGATCTCGTCGCCCATGTCGCGATCGATCACTTGCAGCGCCATCGCGCTGCGCGGCACCCGCATCAGACGGTAGCGTCGGGCGAGCTCGTCGAGGTGCAGATTCGCCTCGGCGACCAGCGCGTCGAGGGTCAGACTCTGGGCGAACACGCGAAAGCGCTTGCCGTCGGCCGAGCCGATCAGATCGCGCATCTGGCGCCAGAGGCGGGTCCTCTCCCCTTGCGCCTCGATCTCGGGGGCGAGCTCGGCGACCCGCGTCCTCCCACGCCCGTCGACGGCGAGTCGGCTCTCGGCTCGCACCAGCTCCTCTCGCAGCCCCTTGCGACGCTCCTCGCCATCGCGGAGGATCGCCCGCGCCTCGATCTCGGCCAGCGCAGGCGGTGCGTGCTCGGCATGGGCACGTCGCAGACGCCGCCGATCCTCGAAGACCGCCCTCGCGCCCTTCAACTCCGTCTCGAGCCGGCTCCAGGTCTCGCTTTCCGCATCCAGCGCCGCCCGATCGACGCTGAGGAGACGGCGCGCAGCGTCCTCGGTGACCGCGGCGTCGACGAGCCGCGCGTCGATCGACGCTCGAATTCGCTCTAGCTCCTGGCGCAGCTCGTCGCTTCTTCGTTGGGCCGTCTCTCGGCGCTCGCCGAGGATCGAGGCGTCGCGCTCGAGCGGCACGAGGACGAGGCGCTGGCGTTCGAGCTCATCGCGCAGCCAGACGCGTCGCCCCTCGAGGGCGGACGCGATCTCATCGGCGTCGCAGCCGAACAGGAGCTTGGCGTGCTGTGATCGAATCCGAGCGAGCTCGCTGACGCTCTGGTCGCGGCTGCGACTCGCTAGCTGGTGCTCGCGCGCGAGCGTCTGAACTTCCGAGCCCCTGCGCTCGCGCTCGCGTCCCAGTTCCTCGAGTTTCGCGTCGAGTCTCGATGAGCGCGCGATCATCGCCTCGGTCTCGCGAAGCGCTTCATCGAACGTGCGCCCGAATCCATTCGGGTCCGCGATCAGCCGCTGTTGCTCCACCGCGGCGGGAAACCAACCCGAGAGATCGCGCACGATCTCGTCCCGCGCGCTCTCTTGGCTCGCTCTCGTCTGCTGGATCTCGTTGTAGCGTCGTAGCTCATCCGACCGCTCGGCCTCGAGATGGCTTAGAGCCTGTCGAAACCGCGCCAGCTCTTCGTCGACACGGCGGGCGTCGGAGGCGATCCGCTGTTGCTCTCGAGCACGCTCGGCGAGGCCCTGGGCCTGTCGCTCGTGCTCGACGAGCCGGGCTCGCGCGGTCGTGCGCGACTGATCGAGCGCCGACGAGAGGGCCGAGAGCTCGTCCTCGAGCTGCTCGAATGTCGGCCGATCCGGCCCTAACGACGAGACGAGCAGCGGACACGGGATCTCCAACGCCTTGGCGAATTCGACGAGCGAGGCGAGCGGCCGGGCGAGATCGGCCGCCAGCAGCTCTCGCTCGCGCGCCGCGCGGTCACGCATCGCTCGTGCGCTGTCGCGCATCTCGAGCGCCGCCGTCCGCTCTGCGCGGAGTGACGCCGCCACGGTTGCTGCCTCCTGCGCCTGTTGTTGGCTCGCGGCGAGGGCGCCGTCCTCTGCCGGAAGGCCGCTATCGGGGTGATCGAGCGCTCCGCAGAGCGGGCATGGCTCGCCATCGCGCAACAGATGTCGATGCGCGGCGACTTCGGCGACCCCGAGAGCGCGCTCGTAGGCGCGGCGCATCTCTCCAGCACGCTCCTCGCAATCGCTCAGTGCCAGCTCACGCTCTGCGAGGTTGCGTTCGCTCTCCACGACGGTGCGCTTCGCCTCATCCAGCGCGACGGTGGCCGTGTCGAAGAGAGGCCAGGCCGCACGCAGGCTGACGAGCTCTTTCGCCGCGCGCTCGAAGCCGACGAGACGTTGACGTGCCTCGGCGATCGAGAGGGCGACCGTCGCCGGATCCAGATCGTCTCCGCTCTCGAGCGGGAGCAGCGCGTCGGCGAGTGCCTGCTTTCGCTGCGCCAGCTCGGAGACGCTGGCGCGTCGGTCCTCGAGCGCCTGCTCCAGGCCTTGGAGCGTCTGCCGCAGCATCGTCAACGTCGCCTCGCGCTGCGCCATCTCCTGTTTGGCTTCGGCGAAGCGCACGATCTGCTCGCGAATCGACGCCCCCCGCGCGTGTTGTTGGATCGCCGTCGGACGCGCCTCGAACCAGGCCCGCAGCTCCCGCTGCTCGGTCGCGATCTCGACGATCGCCAGGTCGAGCTCCGTCAACAGGCGAGAGACCTCGTCGAGTGCCGTCGAGATACGCTGCAGGTTCTGCTCGAGACCGCGAATCGCCTCTCCGACGGCGGCGCGTTGTCGCTCGAGGCCACGCGCCCGTTCGCAAATCGGGTCGAGGGCTCTGTGCTGCTCGGCGATCCGATCGAGGTCGGCGACCCGTTTCTCCTGCTCTTGGCGCGCCGCCTCGATCGCGCGTCGCGTCAACTCGAGGGCGGTGTCGGTCTCGCTGCGGAGCGTGTCGCTGTCGCGGATTTGGCCGACCAGGCTTTCCCGACGTGCAAAGGCCTCGTCGAGTGGCCAGATCCGAAGCGTCAGTTCGATCTCTCGGCGCCGCGCATCCCCCGCCGACCAGCGCTCGACGATCGCCGCCAATCGGTCGCCCGCCGCCCGTTCCGCGTCGGCCAACGCGCTCTGCTCTTCGTACCACCGCATCGCGCTGCGCGCGCCCTCGACCTGGCGCTCCAACGTCTCGAGTTGCCGTTCGCCCTCCGCCACGCTGGCCCGCAAGAGCTGCAGCTCACCCGCTGACAAGACACCTCGCTCGCTCTCCTCGCGGAGCGCTTCGAGCCGCTGCAGGCGCTCGTCCTCGAGCTTGCTCCGACGGTAGGCGCCGATCGACAGTCGGCTGTAGAGCTCGGTGCCCGTCATCCGCTCCAAGAGCTCGCCCCGCTCATCGTCCCCAGCGCGCAAAAACGCGGCGAAATCGCCTTGGGCGAGCATCACCGAGCGCCGAAATTGTTCGTAGGAGAGCCCGAGCTTCTCCTCGAGCTCTGCGAGCGTCTGGGTCTTCGTGTCGCCGAGGGCCTGCATCTCGGGCAGGCGGTGGAGAGAGACCACCTGCGACTGGAATCGGCCGTCCGCCCGACCGCGGGAGCGCCGAACCGACCAGCGCGCGCGGTACGAGTTTCCGTCGACGCCGCGAAAATCGACTTCGGCGTACCCCTCGGCCTGACCGCGAGAGAGGATCGAGCGCACGTCGTCCGATTTGACCTTGCCCTCGTCGTCGGCCGCCGCGTCGCCGACGAGCACCTTCGGCGCGCCGTCGAATCGGGGCGCGCGGTCGAAGAGCGCAAGACAGATCGCGTCGAGCAACGTCGACTTGCCCGATCCCGTCGGCCCGCAGATCGCGAACAAGCCGTGGCGGTCGAAGGGCGAGAGCTCGAAGTCGATCGCGAACTCGCGCTGCAGGCTCGCCAGATTGCGGCCTCGTACCGCGAGGATCTTCACGCTCCACCCGAGATGACGTCCGTGGCGTTCTCGATTTCGACGAGAAGCTCGCCGAAGGCGCGCCGCAGCGCCTCGGGCGTCTCACATTGGAGCTGCTCACGACAGCGCGCTTCGAAGACCTCCTCCGCCGAGAGCTCGGAGAGCGTTCGCAGCGGGCTAGCTGGTGCCGCATCACCCGGTCCGGGTACGCTGACGCTCAGCTTCAACAAGCGCGGGAGACGTCCCTCGAGCCGCTGCGCCAATCGCTGCCGCAGAGCGGGTTCGGGTTGCCCAAGGTGCACACGCAGCTCGAGAAACGGTCTCGTTGCGTCGTCCCGGCCGACCTCGAGCAACGGCAGCGACTCGATCAGCGCCTCGACATCCTCTAGACGGCCATATCCATCGCTCGGCAGACGCCAGATCTCGACCATGCGCGGCACACGCACACTCCGCTGCCGATGGAGGCGCCCCGCATCGATCTCGACGACCACGACCTGGTGTGGGTACGGCTCTTCGTCGAGGGCCAGAGGAATCGGCGAGCCGCAATAGCGAATCCGTTCGTCGGCGCCGACGGCCTGCGCGAGGTGCATGTGTCCGAGGGCGACGTAGGTCAACGAGCGGGGAAAGAGCGTGTGCGGCAACGCCTGCTGGCTGCCGCCGAGGATCCGACGCTCGCTCAGCTCGGAGACCGCCGAATCGACCATGTAGAGGTGCCCCGTCGCGACGAGGGCCTGCCCCAGCTGGCGGCGGCTCATCGCGGCGCGAAACACGCTGGCATAGACCTGACGCACGCCCTCGATGTACGGATCGGCGTCACCGCGAACGGCGGGGAGGTCGGCGGGCCGAATGTAGGGCACCGCGGCGCAGTGCGCGACCGTCTCACCTCTGGCGTCGCGGAGCGGGATCAGCAGGCGCTCGGCGTCGATCGCCCCGTCCTCGCCCCGCGGTAGGCGCCCGACGACGTGGACACCGAAGGCCCGCAGGAGCGCGCAGGGAGCGTCGAGACGCGCCGCCGAGTCGTGATTGCCCGCGACGAAGATCAGGTTCAGCGCTGGCGCCCGAGCCTTCGCCGCGGCGATGAAGTCGTACCAGAGCTCCATCGCGCTCGCGGGCGGGTTCGCCGAGTCGAAGAGATCGCCAGCGACGAGCAGAACGTCGATCGACTCGCGCGCGATGCACTCGACGAGCCAGACGAGAAACGCGCGATGCTCGACCTCGCGTGAAACGCCGTGCAGAGTGTGTCCGAGGTGCCAATCAGCGGTGTGCAAGATGCGCAACATGGAGAAATACGCGATCGGTTGCTCTTCGGGCGAGCGTTCTAGCGATTGAGATTGATCGAACCGACGTGGAAGGTCTGGCCCGGCTGCATCGACGAGCAGCAGTCGCGGAACGTCACGCGCCACTTCCGATCGACTTTGATCGCGAAGCGGTAGGTCGCGACGGGTACGCCCTGAAAAACGAAACCGCCGTCGGCGCCCGTCTTCACGCGCTGATGGAAGCGCTCGTGGGAGCAGGGAGAGCCGCGGAAGTAGAGCTTCGGCGCGCGACAGATCTCGACGTCGACGAAGGCGAGCGGCGTGCCAAAGCGGATCACCTGACCCTTGATCGAGCCGGTCGCCATCGGTCCGAGCTTTGGCATCGTCGGCCCGTTGCCGATCGTGGCGATCGCATAGATCTTGCCCACGAGCTGCATCACCTGGCCCGGGCCCCACTCGACCACGTTTCCGTTCGGCTCGATGATCTTGACGCCCGTGTCGGTGCTGGCCCAGATCCGCCCCTGCTGATCCATCGCAAGGGCGTTGACGTAGGAATCGAATGCGCGGTGCCACCGTACGCGACCACCGCTGAGGGGAACGACAGCGATCTCTTTGCTCCGCGCGACGACCAGTGTGTTGTTCGGTCCGAGGGCCATGTCGCGCAGGGAATAGACGCGCCGCTGGAGCGAAATACGCGACCAGTGCCCGCCCTGATACCGGATCAGACCGGAGCTGTGGAGCGCGACGACGCTACCATCCTCGGCCGTCAGAATGCGGCTGAAATAGGGCTTGCGATCGACGACCATCCCCGTGTCGAGCACCTGCCAGTTGTTGTCCTTGCCCCGCATGTGCACCAAATTCGAGGAGATCACGAAGACGTTCCCCGCCGAATCGAGGGCGATGCCCTTGAGTAGCGTCGCGCCGCCGAGCATCTCCTTGCGGGTCACCGACCAGCGTCCCTTCTCGTACTCGAAGACGCCGCGGTAGCTCACGGCCCAGATCTTGCCGTTCTTGTCGCAGGCGATGTCCTCGACCGACCCGGGCGTCGAGTAGTCGCCGACCTTGATCGCGTTCCCGTTGACGAGCTGGAAGAAGCCGCTGTAGCTCGTGAACCAGACCGATTTGTCGGGACAGACGAAGATCCGTCGCACCGTGGTGCTCTTCGTGGTCAGCGTCTTGAACGTGCCGTCCGCTCTGAGCTCGACGAGTCCCTTGTCGCGCAGGCCAAAATAGGCCGGACCCGGTTGTTGTCCCGTCGGATTCGGATTCGGCGTGGGCGTCGGGCTCGGCGTGGGCGTCGGGCTCGGCGTGGGTGTCGGGCTCGGCGTGGGCGTCGGGCTCGGCGTGGGCGTCGGTGTCTTCATCATCCCGAGCCTCATCCCGGCCGCGCGGCAAAGCGCATCGGCTGCGCGTTTGTACCCATCCTTCGCCACCGGGCTCATCGCGCAGAGACTCAGACACTGCGTTTTCAGGCTCGGATCGGACTTGGACCCGAGCTTGTCTTTGCAGGTCACCATCCGCGTGCAAACGCTCTCGCACGTATCCGCGTTGGGCGTCGGGCTCGGCGTGGGCGTCGGGCTCGGCGTGGGCGTCGGGCTCGGCGTGGGCGTCGGGCTCGGCGTGGGCGTCGGTGCGGGCATCTTGACGACCACGTTGGCCTGTGAGCAGAGGGTCTTCACCGCCGTCTTGTACGCCGTGAGCACGGACGCGTTGGATTTGCACGCCGCCACACAAGCTGCCGTGATCTGCGGGTTGGTCGGCTGCCCGAGCTTCGACTTGCACTGGTCGAGCTGTTTGCAGATCGTGTCACACGACTCTCCGACCGGCGTTGGCGTCTTTCCTGGTGTCGGCGTTGGCGCAGGCGTCGGCGTTGGCGCAGGCGTCGGCGTCGGCGTCGGCGTTGGCGTCTTGGCTGGTGTCGGCGTCGGCGCAGGCGTCGGTGTCGGCGCAGGCGTCGGTGTCGGCGCGGGTGCCGGTGTCGGCGTCTTTCCGGGCGTGGGCGCTGGCGTTGGCGCTTTGGTCACCTCTTTGGGCTTCTCTTGGGTCTCTTTTTTCGGTTCGTCGGCGGGTTTCTTATCACAGCCTGCGACGACCAGTAGCGTCAGCAACAGCGACAGTCCGAGCCATCGCCAGCGATATTCCATGGTCCCGAGTTTCATCTTGGCTCCTCGCGAACGTGTCACACACGCCGTATCCTATTCTTCGGAGGCGGGTCTGGCAAGCCCTCGCTTTGCGCGTTGACGATCCGTCGGCCCTTTGGGTAGAGTGGTCTCCCGAGCGACTCCGAGCGGAGGAGGACCGTGACGGCATACCCACTCGATCTCCCGTCGATTCTATTCCTGATGCTGGTCATCGGGCTGAGCTTTGGATTCGTCGCACTCGTTCTACGTCTCTGCGCCGAAGCGACCGCTCCTCGACGGCGCCTGGTCACCTTCGGCGCTGCCGCCGCGCTCGCCTCCTGGCTCACGTTCGTCGGCCTCCTCGCCTGGAATGGCTTCTTCCAGGTGACCGACACCATCCCCCCGCGCTTTCTCCTCCTCCTCGCCCCACCGTTGGTGGCGATCGTCGCCAGCCTATTTTCCAAGCGGCTCGCGCAGGCGTTCGACGACGTGCGTCCCGAGCTGTTGATCGGCTTTCAGAGCTTCCGCATCGTGATGGAGTGGATCCTCCATCGTCTCTACCGCGATGGCAGCATCGCCGCGCTGATGACCTTCGAGGGGCGAAACTTCGACATCCTCATCGGGGTCACGGCCCCACTCGCGGCGCTCTACGTCGCCAAGCGGGGTCCTGCGTCGCGTTGGGTCGCGATCGGCTGGAATCTATTCGGGCTCGCACTACTCCTCAATGTCGTCGTCCACGGTGTGCTCTCCGCGCCGACTCCGCTGCGCATGATCATCACGACCCCGCCGAACACCTTTGTTCTCGCCTGGCCCTACTGTTGGCTTCCGGCCTTTGTGGTGCCCTGTGCGCTCGCAGGACACCTCTATTCGCTACGCTACTGGATTCGCGCCAGCGATCGCGCATCGTGACGCGGCCATACGTGGCGTCGGCGAGAAATTTACTTCTCTTCGACAGACCGATCGGCTAACATTTCAAAGAAATGATCACAATTGGCTCCACCTACGCGCGATGAGTGTTCCGGACCAACCATTCGAGGCGCTGTTCCGTCTCGCCGACCAGTTGCTGGCGGTCGCCGATCTCGAGGGTCGCCTCACCCGCGTCAATCCGGCCTGGGAAGACCTCCTCGATCGCCCGATCGCACAGATCGAGGGCTCCCTCTTGGCAGATCTCGTCGTGAGCCACGACATCGCCCGGGTCGAAGATGTCTTCGCGCAGCTCGAGCGCTCCGCGACGCCGCTCAAGCTGGTCGCCTCCTTCGCGCGCCCAGACGGCTCGCGATCGAGCGCGGCATTCAAGCTGACGACCACGCTCGCCGAGGAGTGGGTCTTGGTGATCGGGTCCGTGCGATCCACGGTGAGCGAGAGTGCGCCCGTGGAGCTCCCCGGCCCGCTCCTCGACGCCCTCACCGGCGACCATCTCGACCTCCAGTTCATCACCGACGCAAACCTGCGCCTTCTCTGGTCTAGCCCGAGCTGCGAGCAACATCTCGGGCACGCCGTCGGCGCGCTGCGCGGTCGCTCGTTCTACGCGCTGCTGCCCGTCGACAAACGGCCGATCTTCGACGCGATCCGCGAGCGCGGGGAGCGAGTACCTGGCGGATCGACGCGATCGCGCCTGCCGCTGGTCGGCCACAACGGTCAGGCCTTCGACTTCGAGACCTGGCTCACCCCGCTCTCGGGGAGCGGGACACACGAGATGCTGCTGATCGTCGCGCGACCGACGATGCCGCGCGCCGACGAGAGCTGGCTCGGCAGTTGCCTGCCGCTGCCCGACCAACAGCGGGCGACCTTTACCCTCGACACCGCCGCCGATCAGCTGGTCTTCTCCCAGAGCTGGCAACAGATCGTCGAAGAGCGCTCGACGGCGCTCACCCTCAAACGAAACGAGTTCCTCCAGCGCGTTCACGCCGCTGATCGTAGACGCGTCGAGAGGCAGCTCCGCCGCGTCCAGGAGGGAACGAGCGACGCCGTGGTCGTTCAGTTCCGCATCGGCACGGCGGACAAGCAGCGCTGGGTCGTGATCGAGAGCGCCCGTCGAAGCGGAAGCCCCCACATCGGCGGCGCGCTCACCGCCGCGTGGCGCAACAGCAGCGATCCCCTCACGGGGCTGCCCAATCGCGTCGCCCTGGCCCACATGCTGGCCAAACGCCTGCGCGCCGAGCAAGCGCGGCAGGCGACAGCTCCGAGCGCCCGTTTCGCGCTGCTATTGATCGACATCGATCGCTTTCATGTGCTCAACGACAGCCTGGGGCAACATTTTGGCGATCGCCTGCTGCAGCACGTCGCCGAGCGAATCCGCAACGTCCTCGGCGACGGCGATCTGATCTTCCGCGTCGGCCCCGACGAGTTCGGCGTGCTGATGGTCGATCTCCGCGACGAGGCCCAGGCCGAGCGCTGCGCCACACAGATCCAGCGTGCCGTCCGGCCCGCGTGCGTGATCGGCGACACGACCGTCTTCGTCACCGCCTCGATCGGCATCGCCGTCAACAACCGCGATTTCCAGGACGGCGGCGAGATGCTCCGCGCCGCCTCGTTGGCGCGCAATCGCTCGAAGAGCCGCGGTCCGGCGCGCACGGCGACGTATCAATCCGAGATGTCGATGCAGGCGATCTCGCTCTTTCAACTCGGCGCCGATCTGCGGCTCGCCGTCGATCAACGCCAGTTTTCGCTGCACTTCCAACCGATCGTCTCCCTCGACGACCGACGACTGGTCGAGGTCGAGGCGCTGATCCGCTGGAACCACCCCGCCCGCGGGATGGTCTACCCCGGCGAGTTCATCGCCTATGCCGAAGAGCACGAGCTGATCCAACCGATCAGCTGGTGGGTCCTCCACGCCGCCTGCCGACAGCTCCGCAATTGGAGCGAGAATCACGCCGATTTCCGCTCGGTCGGGGTCTGCGTCAACATCTCGCGCAAGCTGCTGGAGAGCGACGAGCTGATCGAGCACGTCGACCGCGCCCTTCATGACAGCGAGCTCGATCCCGAGCGCTTGACCCTCGAGATCACCGAGAGCGCGATCATGGAGAACGCCGAGTCGGCGGCGGTCGTCCTCAAACAGCTGCGGGATCGCGGTGTACGCCTCGCGATCGACGACTTCGGCACCGGATTTTCCTCGCTCAGCTACCTCTTCCGCTTCCCGGTCTCGACGTTGAAGATCGATCGCTCCTTCGTTCGACGCCTCCACGACGGCGAGTCCAACCGCGAGATCGTGCGAACGATCCTGCTCTTGGCGCGCAACATGCGAATGCAAGCGATCGTCGAAGGTGTCGAGAACCGCTCGGACCTCGACGTTCTGCGGGGCCTCGATTGCCACCTCGCCCAGGGCTTCTATTTTTCGCGCCCAGGTCCCCCCGAGACGATCCACATGCGCTACGCCACCGAGCCCGGAGCTACGTCCTGACAGAACGGGCCCGAGCGCCCATCGACCGGCACGCGTTGCCGCGAGCTCAGCCTTTTGATCGACCTCGGGAAAATGTTGGGGTGACCCAAAGGAGTTGTCGAACGCCGCGGGGCCTTGGTATGATGCGCGCCGAACCAGGGGGTCGTTCGTGCCGAATCCGTTGCGGGACATCTCGATCGAGAGCGGGCGCTTGCGCTTCGACGCGCTCTCCCAAGGAGAGGGGCCACTGGTGCTCTGTCTCCACGGTTTCCCGGATCACAACCGCAGCTTTCTCCCGTTGCTCGACGCCCTCGCCGCGAGCGGGTACCACGGAGTCGCGCCGCTGATTCGCGGCTATCAACCCGAATCGCAGTCGAGCGACGGTCGCTATCCCCTCCATCGGATGGCCGCCGACGTAATCGCCTGGGCCGACGCCCTCGCCGCTCCTCGTTTCCACGTCGTCGGGCACGATTGGGGTGCCGTCATCGGATACGCCGCCGCGGCTCGCTTTCCCCAACGTCTGCTATCGCTCTCGACGATGGCGGTGCCCCACCTACGGGGCCCGCAGGACCTCGCAAAGGTGCCATCGCAGCTGTTCAAGTCCTGGTACATGCTGTTCTTTCAGCTCCCTTGGCTCCCAGAGATCGCGATCGAGCTCGGCGATTTCGCCTTGATTGAGTTCCTCTGGCGCCGCTGGTCTCCGGGCTACCGCCTTGCGCCGGCGGAGATCGCGGCGATCAAGCGCACCTTCTCGCAGCACGGCGTCAAACGAGCGGCCCTCGGCTACTACCGCGGGCTCCGCGACCTCGTCTCGAGCGAGGGACGGCGCTCGCTGGCGCTCTTCTCCAAGCCGATCCACGTCCCGACCCTCGCGTTGACCGGCGCCGACGACGGCTGCATCGACACGCGACTGTACGATCGCGCCTTCGACCGACGCCGCTTTCCCGCGGGATTGCAGGTCGAGCGCATTCATGGTGCAGGGCACTTTCTGCACCTCGAAGAACCGGAAAAGGTGAATCAGCACATCGTCGCCTGGATCGAGCGCCATGACGACCGGGGGACCGACCGGGCGCAGGGCGAGCACGACGGGCGCCGCTGAGAAGGAGTGGGAGATGGAGATCGGAAACCGTGTAGCTCTGGTGAGCGGCGGGGCCTCGGGGCTCGGCCAAGCGACCGCGCGACGATTGCTCGCCGCGGGTGCAAGGGTGGTGATCGGAGACCGCGACCAGGTTCGGGGCGCAGCCCTCGCCGACGAGTTGGGCGCCAGCGCGCGTTTCGTCGCGATGGACGTGACGAAGATCGAGACGGTACAGGCAGCGGTCGCCGCCGCTCTCGATTTCGGCGACTTCCGCATCGCCGTCAACTGCGCGGGCGTCGGCTGGGCGCAGCGCACGGTGGGCAAGAACAACGTGCCCCACGACGCCGCCTCGTTCCGCACGGTGATCGAGATCAATCTGATCGGTAGCTTTCACGTGTTGAGCCTCTCCGCGGCAGCGATGGCGGAGCTCGATCTCAGCAGCGAAGGGGAGCGCGGCGTGATCGTCAACACCGCTTCCGTCGCCGCTTTCGATGGCCAAATCGGCCAGCTCGCCTACAGCGCGTCGAAAGCAGCGATCGCGGGGATGACTCTCCCCGCAGCGCGCGACCTTGCGCGTCAAGGCGTGCGGGTGATGACGATCGCCCCTGGGATCTTCGACACCCCGCTTCTCGGACAGCTCCCCGACAGCGTCAAACAGACGCTCTCCGAGTTGGTCCCCTTCCCCGCGCGCCTCGGCAACCCCGACGAATACGCGCGGCTCGTCTGCGCGATCGTCGAGAACACCTATCTCAACGGCGAGGTGATTCGGCTCGACGGCGCCCTGCGCATGCCGCCGAAATAGCGGGGCGGCGAGTCGGTCTTGCCGTACAGAGACGATAGCTCGCGCTGGCTCCTCGGGGCCCTGGTCCTCGCCGTCGTGGCGATTTCTCACGCGGCGATCTTCTTTCGCCTCGCCCAGCCCACGCATCCCCTGATCGCCGCGGGCGTCCGATTGCTCTTCGCCTCGCTGCTCCTCGCGCCGATCTGGCTCTCGAGCGCGACACGTCGCCGCGCCGCCAAACGACAACTCGTCGCGGCGATCCTCGCCGGGATCTGCTATGCGCTGCATTTCGGGAGCTGGGTCTGGTCTCTCGAGCTGACCAGCATCGCCGCCTCGGTCACGTTGGTGACGACGACCCCGCTGCTGCTCGGCGCATACGGCTTCATCGTCGGGCGCGACGCGCCGTCGCGCTTGCTCTGGCTCGCGATCGCCATCTCGATCGCTGGCGTCGGCGTGATCGGCTTCGGCGACTGGCGCGCTACGCCGCGGGCGCTCGTCGGCGACGCGCTGGCCCTCGTCGGTGCGGTGGCGATCGCCAGCTATTTCCAGATCGGCCGCCGCCTCGGCGAGGAGCTCGAAATCTGGTCCTTCGGCGGCGTGGCCACCTTCAGCGGCGCGGCGCTGCTCTTGGCGGGCTCGACGGCGGCGAGCCTCGGTCCCTGGCCCGATCGCGAGGGCCTCGTCTACCTCGCCCTCTCGGCGCTGATTCCCCAACTGATCGGCCACACCTTGCTGACCTGGAGCCTGCGCCACACGACGCCGACGATCGTCGGGATGGCGACGGTCGGAGAGCCAGCGGGGGCGGCGCTGCTCGGATGGATCTGGATCGACGAAAAACCGCCGATCGTCACCGCCATCGGTTGTACGATCACGGCGCTCGCCGTTCTGCTGGCGTTGAACGCGGGGTCAAGCCGCTTGTCAGAACCGCGCCACGGCGGTACACTTTGCGAACGTAGAAATCGTGAACTCCAGTAGCTCGACGTGCCGCGAGGAGGACTCCCTTGAGTTTCGAGGCTTTCGATTGGATTCAGCGACTCGTCAACGATGACGGCACCGCCGTTGAGCTAGCCGAGCTGTGGATCGAACGGATCAGCAATGGCGGCGAGCGAGGCAAGGCTGATTTTCTAGACTTCATGCGCAAATTCAGCGCGCTGGTCATCGCGATGCACCGCGCGTCCCACACGATGACGCTCGACGTCCTGCTCGCCCGAACGATCGATATCGCCACGGGCGCTGTCGATGCGGACCGCGGCGCGCTGTTCCTCAACGATCCGATGACCGACGAGCTCTACTCTTACGCCGTCAAGGGCGAGCTCACGAGCGAGATCCGCATCCCGAACAGCGCGGGGATCGCCGGACAGGTCTTCACCTCGGGCGAGCCGCTGTTGATCGACGACGCCTACGCCGACGATCGCTTCAACAAAGAGATCGACAAGGAGAGCGGCTATCACACGCGGACGATCATCTGCGCCCCGATCCGCACGCCGCAATCCCCCGAAGTGATCGGGGTGATCCAGCTCTTGAACAAGCGCGGTGACCGACCCTTCGACGCCGGCGACCTCTCGCTCTTGCGTGAGATCACGACGGTCACCGCCTCGGCTCTGCGCAACGCCCAGATGGTCGACTTTCTGCAACGCGCCAAAGAAGAGGAAGAGCTGCTCCTCGAGGTGACGACAGCGATCTCCCAAGAGCTCCAGTTGCAGCCACTGTTGCAGCTGATCATGGACGCCTCCAATCGGCTGCTCGACGCCGATCGCAGCACGCTCTTCGTCTACGACAAGAAGACCGACCAGCTCTGGTCGCAGGTCGCCACGGGAGACGACACGCGGGAGATCCGGATCCCCGCCTCCAGCGGAATCGCGGGCTCGGTATTCCGCAGCGGCGAGACGATCAACATTCGCGACGCCTACGCCGACAGTCGCTTCAACCAAGCGATCGACCGTAAGACGGGCTACCATACGCGAAGCATCCTCTGCATGCCCGTGCGCAACAAGCACGCCGAAACGATCGGCGTCTTCCAGGTGCTCAACAAGCTCGACGGACCGTTCTCGGTGCGCGACGAGCAGCGGCTGGCGGCATTCTCGGCGCAAGTTTCGATCGCCCTCGAGAACGCCAAGCTCTTCGACGATGTGCTGGCGATGAAGAACTACAACGAGGCGATCCTGCAGAGCCTCTCCAACGGCGTGGTGACCCTCGACGGCGAGGGCGTCGTCTCGAAGGTCAACGACGCGGCGTCGCGTATCCTGCGCAGCGAACCGGCGCGGATCGAAGG
Source organism: Myxococcales bacterium (assembly GCA_020430585.1). GTDB lineage: Bacteria > Myxococcota_A > UBA9042 > JAGQJP01 > JAGQJP01 > JAGQJP01. Next base: position 21,065 of record JAGQJP010000591.1, read on the forward strand.
GCGCCGCGCGGCCGACATCGTCGGTGCCCGAAACACCTGGATCCTCGAGCACCTCGATCGCACCACCGAGTCGCAGTCCGCCGAGAACACACCGGACACCGAGCTCGTGCTGCCGAACGGCGACACGGTGGCGGTCAACCTGACGACCGTCCCCCTCGCCGACCACAAGAAGCGCCCGATCGGCTCGATGATCGTCCTCGAGGACATCACCGAAGAGAAGCGCCTGCGCAGCACGATGGCGCGCTATATGACGCGGGAGATCGCCGAAAAGCTGCTCGAGTCCGGCGCCGAGAGCCTCGGCGGCAAGTTCCACGAGGCGACGGTCTTCTTCTCCGACATTCGTGACTTCACGACCCTCTCCGAGCGCATCGGCCCACAGGCGACGGTGGCGATGCTCAACGACTACTTCACCGTGATGGTCGACGTCGTCCTCGATAATGGGGGGATTCTCGACAAGTTCATCGGCGACTCGATCATGGCGGTCTTCGGAGCGCCCTTCTCGTCGGGAGAGGACGCGGACCGCGCGGTGCGCTCGGCGATCGAGATGCTCCGCTCGTTGCGCGAGTTCAACGACGAGCGCGTAGCGCAGAACCTCGACCCCGTTGGAATGAAGGTCGGCGTGAACTCCGACGCGATCATCTCGGGGAACATCGGCTCGCCGAAACGGATGGACTACACCGTGATCGGCGACGGCGTCAACCTCGCCGCCCGCCTCGAGGGGGCGAACAAGTACTACGGCACGAACATCCTGATCTCGGGTTTCACCCACGCGGCGCTGACCGCGAGCTACGTGCAACGCGAGGTCGACGTGATCCGGGTGAAGGGCAAGCTCCAACCGGTCGCGGTCTTCGAGATCCTGGACTATCACGACGAGCAGTCGTTCCCCCATCGGGACGAGGTGTTGCAAATCTACGCCGAGGGGCTCGAGCTCTACCGTGGGCGCCGCTTCGAGCAAGCCTGCGAGGCGTTTCGCAGCGCGCTTTCCAGAAATCCCAATGACGTTCCGTCGCGCCTGCACCTCGAGCGCTCTCAGGCCTCGATTCGCACACCGCCCCCCGCCGAATGGGACGGCGTCTGGGTCATGACGTCGAAATAGCGTCCGAGGAGCATAGATGCGGATCGTCGTCGCCCCTGATAAGTTCAAAGGCACACTCTCTGCCCTCGAGGCTGCACGAGCGATCGGCACAGCGGTCCGCATCGCGGCACCAAACGCAGTAATCGACATCTGCCCCCTCGCCGACGGTGGGGAGGGAACAGCCGAGATTCTCGCGGCGGCGTCGGGTGGACGAATGCACGCCTGTGAGGCCCACGACCCGCTTGGACGCCCATTGAGTGGCCGGTATGCCGAGCTCGACGATGGCTGGGCCGCCGTCGACCTCGCAGAGGTCAGCGGCCTGCCGCGCCTGCGAGCGGAGGAGCGAGCACCCGAGCGCGCTTCGACCTTCGGCACGGGAGAGTTGATCCGCTGCGCGGCGCAGCGCGGTCTGCGGAAAGTGATCCTCGGCGTCGGTGGCAGCGCGACGATCGACGGAGGGATCGGTATCGCGGTGGCCCTCGGTTGCCGCTTCCTCGGCCCTGCCGGCGAGGCCCTCGAGCCGATCGCCGCCAATCTGGCGCGGATCACCTCCGTCGTTCATCCCACGAGCCCGCCTTTCGATGAGCTCGTGCTGGCATCGGACGTGCAGAACCCGCTCCTTGGTGACACGGGAGCCGCGCGGGTCTACGGCGAACAAAAGGGGGCGAGCGCACAGGAGATCGCCCGCATCGAGAACGGCCTGCGCTCACTGGCGGCGCTCTTCGCCGCATCGACCTCGATCGGCCCGCTGCAGTCGCCCCTAGCGTCGAGCGCAGGCTTCGGGGCCGGAGGTGGCGTCGCCCTCTCGCTGGTCAGCCTCTTCGGAGCCCGCATCGAGCTGGGCGCCGCGTACGTCTGTCGCGCGATCGGCTTCGCGCAGCGCGTCGCTGGCTCGGATCTGTTGATCGTCGGTGAAGGGCGCCTCGATTCGCAATCGACCGAGGGCAAGGCCCCACTTTACGCCGCAGGCCTGGCCGCCGCACTCGGAGTCCCCGTGGTCGCCGTCGCTGGACAGATCGCCCTCGACGCTCGAGTCTCGCGCGCGCACGCCCTTCGCGACGCCGAAGCGTGCAGCGCACTGGGCGCGACGCCGCCAACGCGTCCCGAGCAGGCGGCAGCGCTGCTCCAGCGCGCAGCCGAGCGGGTGATGCGGCGGTTCCTCGGGCGAGCTCTCTGACGAGACGATGCATCGCACAATGATAACAACGATTTACAAAGATAGTTGGCAAAAGCATTCAAAGCGACCGCGCTTTTCGATAAGATAGAGGAACGCGTTCCAACGAAAACTCTGGCGCTGCCGGATACCCGATGACCTTTGCGTTCAACATCGTCGACGGCGAGAACCTCGTCGCTCTCTCCCGCGACCTTCTGGCGATTTGCGGTCCCGACGCCTCGATGCGGCAGGTCAACGCGAGCTGGAGCGAGCAGCTCGGCCACACGCGCGAGGCGCTGCTCTCGCGGCCGATCTTCGCCTTCGTGCACCCCGAAGACCGCGGCGAGCTGATCGAGAAGCTCAACCGGATGCTCTCGGACACCGATCGCGCCGACGGGTTCACCCGACTGGTGACGACCAACGGCGCCTGTGTCGCCTGCAGCTGGCGGGGCCGCTCGTCGAAACGAACGCAGCAGCTCTACCTCGCCTTCACCCCGGCGGGGAGCGCACCGGACATCGATCGCTGGCTCCGCACGATCTCGACCGAGAGCCACGAGTGGCTGCTCTGCCTCGACGAGAGCGGCCGGATTCATCTGTCGGCCGGTGGCAGTCAGACCCTCGTCGGCGCGCCCCCCGAGGCCGCCGTCGGGGCGACGCTGCTCGAGCTCGTCGCCGACGAAGATTGCGAGCGCGTGGCGCGCGCATTGAAGCAAGCGGTGCGCCGCGAAGGTGAGCCCCAAGAGCTCGCCTACCGTCACAACCACTCCAACGGCGGAGGCGTGCCCGTCTTGGCGGCGATCACGTCGCGCTTGCTCGACGCCGCGGTCGGCCGGGTGGTCGTGATCCTCCGCCGCCCGAACAGCCCGCAGCAGCGTGACACCGCCGAGTGGCGCGAGCGTTTCGCCCTCGCCGCCCAGGGCACGACCGACGGCATCTGGGAGTGGGATCTCGTCGCGGGCAGCTGCTTCTACTCGCCGCGTTGGAAAGAGATCCTCGGACTGCAGGACGATGCGGTGAGCGACAAGCCCGAGGAGTGGCTCGATCGCGTCCACCCCGCCGATCGCGATCGCCTCAACGAGTCGTTGACCCACTACTTCGAGGGGCGCACGCCGCACCTCGAGATCGAGCATCGAATCCGCCACAAGAACGGGCAGTACCTCTGGGTGCGTTGCCGCGGAAAGGCGCTGCGCCAGAACGGGGGCAA
>JAGQJP010000592.1 GCA_020430585.1 Myxococcales bacterium
CGCTTCTCCCAGTTCAAGAACATGATCAAGATCCCCTTCGAGTTCGGCGTCGACAAGCAGGCCTACCCGGGTGTCCCAGAGCTGCTGCGGGCGCTGCGCGCTGGCAAGGGCCGGGCTTACAACCCGCTCTATTTCATCTCGGCGAGCCCGCCCGAGCTGCGTCGGATGATCGAGCGCAAGATGTTGATCGACGGGGTCGAGTTCGACGGAATCACCTTCAAGAACCCATTGCGCCTGATCCTCAAGCGCGAGTTCGATCAGCTCAAACAACAGATCGCCTTCAAGCTCTCGGCGCTCTTGATGCTCGACCGGGAGCTGCCAGACGGCTCGGAGATCTATCTCTTCGGTGACGACGCGGAGAAGGACGCGCTGATCTATAGCCTCTACGGCGACATCGCAGCCGGGCGCCTTCGGGGACGCCAGCTCTCGGGGACGCTGCTCGACATGGGCGTGCGCCTCGAGTACGCGGAGGCCGTCGCCACGTACTCCCGATCACTGCCGCACCGAGAGCGTCTGCGAGCGATCTTCGTGCACCTCGTCCGCTTTCCCGACGGCGCCAGCGTCCGCGACTACGCGCCGCTCGTCGTCGGCTATCCGAATGCGGCAACGGCGGCGACGTTGCTCTTCGAGCGGGGGTTGATCGAGGACGCAGCGCTCGCGCGGATCAAGTCGACGATCCCGCCGGGCAAGCCGACGATTGGAACCGGACAGAGAGTGGACCGTTTTTTCACGCCCTCGGGACTGCACCGTTGAGGCGAGGGAGACCGCCGGCGCTTGGCGCCGTTTTTGCACATCTTCCAGACGACGACGACGCGGCGCAGAAAGTGCTGATTACGCGCGTCCCACAACCAACGGCTGGGGTCTCGTGTCGGGGTGTCTCGGTTACCCGCTGGAGACAGAAGACCCCTTCGGGGAAAAACGATGTTCGAATCCTATGAGTCAACCGAAGTCCAGCAGGTCGAGCCACGTGAGTACGAGCCTGTCGCGTCGCAGCGCACATCGCAATCGGCCGCCAAGGGTACGGCGAACCGCGGGGCAGCCGTATTCCAGCACGGCGCCGCGCAGAAGGCGATGAGCGAGTACATCAGTCAGACGATGGGGGAGATCCTCCACGGCGGACACGATCCGAAATCCGAGGGCAAAGAGGGACCCCGAGGCGACGCGAGCAAGAGCTCGGGCGAGAACGCGTCGGTGATGCGATCGGCCTCTGGCAGCGGGATCCGCATCGACAAGAGCCCCGAAGCGCTGGCCCAAGAGGGTGTGCAGGGCGGGTCATCCTCCAGCCTACCCTATCGAAGCCAGCTCGAGCGCTCCTTTGGCCGCGACCTGAGCCACATCCCGGTACGCACCGGCGAATCGGCGACCTCCGCGGCGCGCTCGATCGGGGCCAACGCATACGCGTATCAAGGCTCGATCGTCCTCGGTGACAAGAGCGATTTCCGCACCGTCGCGGAAGAGACGGCGCACGTCCTGCAGATGGAGCGCCGTGGCGGCGGACGCGAAGGCGTCGCCGCGCCGACCTCCGCGGTCGAGGTCGAAGCCCAATCGGCGGCCGACCGGGCGTCGAGCGGGCAGCCCGTTGGCGCTCTCTCGGAAGGCCTGGGCCACGATTCGGTCGCCCGCAACCAAGCCCCAGCGGAAGAGCCGAAGGAAGAGCCGATCGTCAAAGAGGAGAAGACCAAGGGGATCACCGGCTGGTTCAAGCGCAACAAAGCGGCGATCCTCAAGACGGCGATCAAGACGGGTCTGATGGTCGGCTTCGGTGCGCTGACGGGCGGCATCGGGCTCGTCGCGATCCCGGTCACGGCGCTGATGGGCGCCGCGGTCAGCGTCGCCGTCGATGCCGCCGCGGCAGGGCTACAAGATCAAGAATACACAGCCAAAGACATGGCCGTCTCGGCGGTCATCGGCGGTGTCTCGTCGGGCTTGGCCACGGGCGCCGAGCACGTGATCGCTGGACTCGCCGGCATCGGCCACGGAGCCGCCGAAGGCGCGACCCACGGTGCAACCCACGCGGCGTCCCATGGCGCGACTCACGGCGGTACGGAAGCTGTAGCGCACGGCGCTGGCACGGCAGCGCACGTCGGCCTGAAAGCGGCCGAAGGAACCGTTCACGCGGGATCCGAGGTCGGTATGGAGGCCATCGAGCACAAGATCATGCCGCACAAGCACGGTGGTGAAGAGCACGCCGGCGGCGGACACGAAACCAAAGCGCCTGGTCAGGAAGGCGGGAAGAAAGAGAAACCGGACGCCCTGTTCGCCGCGCAACGAGGCGCGATGGACGCCGCAGCGAAGGGCTCGGCCCAGGGTACCGCAGCGCCGCAGGCCGCGGCGGCGGAGAAGCAGTCCGAGGAGCAAGGCAAGCAGATCTTCCAGCAGAAGCTCGCCGCCTTCCGCGCTCAGCGCGACGCGATGTCCTCTGTCGGTGGCGGCCGCGCCCCTGGTGGCTTCCGCCCGGGCCCGGACAACAACTCGATGTAACGCCCCCTCCCCGTCCGCTACGGCATCTACAGCGCCCGTCCGATCACGACCCAATGTTCCAACGAATGATCCGACACCGCGTCAGGTCAGATTCGACTCGATCGCCGCTCGCAGATCGGCGTTCGCCGTCGTCGCGGCGAGGGCTCGCCAGAGGCGCTTCAGATAGGGAAAGCGAGACAACTGGGCGCGGCAGTGCCCTTCGAGATGCAGGACGAGTCGCGGAGATGGGGCGAGAACGCGCTGCATCTCCTCGAAGAGCGACGTCTCACCCGGCATCAGGCGCACCGCGGGGATGAAATCGGCGAAGACCAGCTCGTCAGCCTCGATCGCCACCGCCGATGCGGCGCCTGCGGCCGCTTGCACCCCGCGAATGTAGGGATGCCGCGGAATCGCCTCGGCGGCGACCGCCAGCGCTTGCCCGAGGGGCTCGGAGAGGGTCGAAACCCCTGCGCGGAGGTCGGCGTCTGCGAGCGCTGCAACGCTGTGCGGGGCGTGGCGACCGGCGCCTTCGGGATCGCTCGCGAGGTCGGTGCGGAAGCCATCCAGATCGCGCCGCACCGACTCGGCGTCGCCCTGGGCGATGGCGACCCGCGCGCGGGCAGCACGCGGCTCCTCCAGATCGGCTTCACCGCCCTTCGAATGGTAGGCCTCGACCATCGCCGCAGCGTCTTCCGCTCGACCCCGCGCCAGCTCGGCATCGACCGCGAGCAGCAGCATGTTGCGACCATTGGTGCGCTCGAACAGGGCCCGCGTGACGAGCGCCACAGCATCCAGGAAACCAGCCAGGCGCAGAATGTAGACGTTCTCGAGCAGCGCACCGAAGGGTGGCGCCAGCTGTCCGGCCTCGGCGATGATCAGCGTCGCCTCGGGGTCACCGATGGTGTGCATCGCCCATTGCAACTCGACCAAGTTCGCGCCGCCAGGCGACTCGAAGAATCTACGCTTCGCCTCCAACGCGCGTCGCCACGTCGCCGCTGCGATCGGTGTCGACAGCCCGAGCGCCTCGGTTCCCTCGGCGAGTGCCGCCAGCACATCGTCACCTGGCCACGCGTCGCTACCGTTCCGCGTCGTCGCACGCCGAATCGCGTCGGGCACGTCGTCTCCCCAACTCCGTTCGCGGAGGCACTCGCGCGCCGCCAGCGGGCCGATCAGCGGGAAGGCGTCGAAGAACCCCATCTGGCCGAGGCGAACGAGCGTCGTGCGGTGGAACGGTCCGCTCTGCAGCTGGGCGACGACGAAGCGCGGCGCGGGCACGTCGAGATCGATCGAGCGCAGGTAGTTCATCGTTCCGAGCGGGAGCGGCGGTTCGTCCATGCTGGGCGTGGCCTCCGGATCGAGCCACTGCGCGGCGGTTTCCAAACCCAACCCCGCAGCCGCGCCGGCCAATCGCTGACGAATCAGCGGACGCTCGCCCGAGAGGCTCGCCTCGCGCTTCGCTCGCGCTTCGAAATCCTCCGACAGCGCGCGGCGCAGATCGGCATCGGGTGTCAAACGAGCGAGCAGATCCCAATGGGTCGCCAGGAAGGGGTGGCGCGCCAGGTGCGCCACGAGGCGCTCGACGACACGGGGCAGCTCGTTCGATGTCGCGGAGACCTGATTCGCCATCGTGTGCCAGATCGAGAGCTCCGCCGGCATCGCGTCGATGGCGTGGTCGAACATCGCGAAGGCCTCGTCGACCTTTTTCTGTGCCAGATTGTAGGCTGCGCTCGCCGAAATCATCAACCGATTGGCGTAGGGCCACTCCTGGAACTGATCGAGGGCGACGAACGCGGCGCGGAGATCGGTCTCGCGAATCGTCCCTTCCTTCTGCATCGAGTAGTCGAGGGCGCAAAGTAAGGCACGGGGAGAAGACTCGACCGTCTCCGTCGGATCGTTGCGATACCGTTCCAGAATCGGCTCGGCCAGGGCCTCGGCGCCACGCTGGTCGCCAGCGGCCATCGCGACCCGAATCGCCGCCGTCGTCCGCGCGTCGACATCCGTAGGTGCGTCGCGCGTGCCGCTAGCGGGAAAGCGCTCGAGAATCTCACCGGCGAAGGTCGTCGAGCCGAGATCGACGAGCGCCTCGATCAAGAGCCACCAGATCTCCGTCCACTCCGTCAGGTTGTGGAGCACGCGCAGCACCGGTACCGCGGCGTCGTGCAAGCCTGCGCTGCGCAGCCTCCAGGCGAGCTTGAACGCCCCCACGAGGTGCGTGTCGACGGTCTCGTCGGCGATGGGTGTGCCCTGGCCGACCAAGAAGACGTGGGACTCCCAGTCGGGGAGCGCGCTCGCCGCGTCGAGCATCCAGCGCTGAGCCTGTTTCTCGCCGAGGTCGTTCCCCTCTTCGGCGCGTGCGACGGCTTGCAGCTTCGCCTGCACCGTCTGTTGGAACGGCTCCGACAAGGTCTCGCCGAGCGGGGCCCCCGACTCGAGAAGGACCTGCCAGGCGACCAACTGAGCGCGGTAGATGATCTCCTCTTCGCTCCCGTGCATCGGACCTTTGCTCGGATACAACAGATCGCAGAAGCGGCGGAAGAACGAGAGCTCTTCGCGCACCTCCCGCGCGTCGTCCGGCCACACGCCCAGACGCAAGACAGCCTCGGCGACGTAGGCGCCGGTCAACGGACAGCTCTCGAAAAACCCGTCGCGGAGCAACCGGCGCACGAGATCGGGGTGAAAGGGTTGCGCCGTCAACGAGGCGAGAGCACGCAAGAGCGGCTCTTTGTCCGTACCCTCATCACCGATCGAGAGCGTCGGTCCAACCGACGTCGTCTTTGGCGCTAGACGCTCGGCGGTGCGCGTCAGACCTACCTGCCTGGCAGCCAATCCCAACTGTTGCAGCTCATTCATCACGACCTCCCGCTCGAAAATGATCCCGTTGCGACGATTCGGTAACCGAAACATCGTCTTTGTCGAAGCGATACGACGACAGGGTATCGCATCGGTCGACGCGCCGCAATCCTGATCGGGTCAGCGCCGGAATCGATCGACGAGGGCGAGCGCAGCAGCGAGGGGCGGGATATCGGCGGCACGGACTCCCGCTTCAATCTTGGGAATGCGCGCCTGAAGCTCAGGGTCGTGCCGCAAAATCGCGACGAGCTCGCTCTCGACCAGGCGCCAGACGCGATCGACGGCTTGCTCCGCCCGTAGCCGCGCGAGGGCCCCGCCCTCTTCGAGCAGCGCGCGATGGCGCACGACGGCCTCCCAGATCGGACCCAGGCCGCTGCCCTCGAGACCGCTGGCGCAGAGGACCGGGGGTCGCCAGCTCGGAAAACGCGGCGGGATCAGCTTCAGCGCCGAGGCGTATTGCCGCCGGGCGCGATCGGCGGCTTTGCGATTCTCACCGTCGGCCTTGTTGACGACGATCAGATCGGCGAGCTCCATCACGCCGCGCTTGATCCCCTGCAACTCGTCGCCCGCGTTGGGCAACATCAACACGAGGAAGAAATCGACGAGACCGGCGACCAGCGTCTCGGACTGACCGACACCGACCGTCTCGACGATCACCACATCGAAACCCGCGGCCTCACAGATCGTCAGCGCTTCGGCGGTTCGGCCGGCGACGCCTCCCAGCACCTCGCCACTCGGGCTCGGACGGACGAAGGCGCTGGGGTGATTGGCGAGGCGCTCCATCCGGGTCTTGTCGCCCATGATGCTGCCGCCCGACCGCTGGCTCGAGGGATCGATCGCCAGCACCGCGACCCGCCGACCGGCGCCGATGAGCTGCATTCCGAGGCTCTCGATGAAGGTGCTCTTGCCGACGCCCGGAACCCCGGTGATCCCCAGGCGCACCGCGCCGCCGCTGTGCGGTAGAAGACGCGTCAAGAGCTCGACCGCGCGCTCGCGATGACGCGCCGCGCGGCTCTCGACAAGGGTGATCGACCGCCCGATCGTCGCGCGGTCCCCCGCGAGGATCGCCTCGACGAGCTGATCCACGCTCGGCTCCTGTGGCCCCAGCGCCGAGCTCATGCATATCCCAGGTGCTGCGAGAGGCGCTCGAGGAGCTCCAGCGCCGCGCTTGCGATCACGGTTCCGGGGCCGAAGATCGCCGCCGCTCCCGCGTCGACGAGCGCTGGGTAGTCATCGGGAGGGATCACCCCGCCGACGACGATCAGGATGTCTGGCCGACCGAGGGACGCCAGATGCCGGCGCAGCTCGGGGACCAGCGTCAGATGACCCGCCGCTAGCGTGCTCACACCGACGATGTGGACGTCGTTCTCGACGGCTTGTCGCGCCGACTCCTCCGGCGTCTGGAACAGCGGGCCGATGTCGACGTCGAAGCCGAGGTCGGCGAAGGCCGTGGCGATCACCTTTTGCCCGCGATCGTGCCCATCTTGACCGATTTTCGAGACGAGAATGCGCGGCCGACGGCCGTCTCGCTCGGCAAAATGCTCGACAGCGCGATGAACACGTTGCCAATCCTCATTTGAGGCACCCACCTCCCCTCCATAGACACCGGATACCGCCCGGATCGTCGATTGGTGGCGTCCAAAGACGCGTTCGAGGGCCTCCGAGATCTCGCCCACGCTGGCCCGAGCCCGCGCCGCCTCGACGGCGAGCTCGAGCAGGTTGCCCTGACCACTCTGCGCACAGCGCGTCAGCGCCGCCAGAGAGCTCTCGACGTGGCTGGCATCCCGTTCGCGCCGCAATTGAGCGAGTCGCGCGACCTGAGCCTCACGAACCGCGCTGTTGTCGACCTTGAGGATCTCGATCGGCGTCTCTTCAGGCGACCGATAGCGATTGACCCCGACGATCACTTGGCGACCAGCGTCGATCCGCGCCTGGGTCCGCGCCGCCGCCTCTTCGATCCGCATCTTCGGCAGTCCCGTCTCGAGCGCCGCCGCCATTCCGCCGAGCTCTTCGACCTCATTGATGTGCTCGAGGGCGCGGCGCGCGAGGTCGCGGGTCAGCCGCTCGACGTAGTAGGAACCGCCCCAGGGGTCGATCACGCGGCAGGCCCCCGTCTCGAGCTGAATGTAGAGCTGCGTGTTGCGGGCGATGCGCGCCGAGAAGTCGCTCGGCAGCGCGAGCGCCTCGTCCAACGAGTTGGTGTGCAGCGACTGGGTCTGCCCACCGACGGCGGCCATCGCCTCGATACAGGTGCGCACCACGTTGTTGAAGGGGTCCTGGGCCGTGAGGGACCAGCCCGAGGTCTGAC
>JAGQJP010000593.1 GCA_020430585.1 Myxococcales bacterium
AACTGCAAGGCGGTACTCGAGGCGCTCTTGTACATCCGCACGAGCTTCGTGCGCACGCCGAAGTACAACGTGGTGGGGCTCAAGAACGACGAGTGGAAATCGAAGAAGAACTACCATCGTCGGCGCAACTACCTGCCCCTGTTCGAGATGGGCTTCGGCCTCTGGTTCACGTTCAGCGTCATCGTCGCCGTGATCATGAAGGCGTACCTCGCGCTGCCCTTCCTCTTTCTGTTCCAGTTCGGCTTCCTCTACACGTCGCTCTTGAGCTTGTTCCAGACCGGCGCGTCCCTCGACACCCGCAAGGCCCAATCGTAGCGTAGCCCTCCGCTTCACGCGGCGCGGCAGGTGTCGAGCGCACCGACCTCCGCCCCAGCGAGGTGGTTCGTTCGGACGCTCTGCGTCCATCTCGCCTTGGCCCTCCGCTTGATGCGCTGCGCGTGAGCGCGCGAGGGAGCTCGCTGTTCTGAAGGTCGGTGCGCTCGACACGCGTCGTACGCCGGGTGGGCTGGTGGTTGTTCTGGAGCGCGCGGTCGATCGCGGCGCCGAGTGGGAAGGCCTGGTGCCAAACTCGTCGGGGTGTCCGCTCACTCCACCGATTTTGGCACCACGAGGCCCATCGGCGAGCCGACAAGGTGCCAAACTCGTCGGGGTGTCCGCTCACTCCACCGATTTTGGCACCTTGTCGGGGGGGCGCACGTGTGTAGGAAGGACTCCGGGTTGGTCGTTGCGGGCGCTCGCGATCGGAGGCGCTCGCGATCGGAGGCGCTCGCGATCGGAGGCGCTCGCGATCGGAGGCGCCCGCGATCGGAGGCGCCCGCGATCGGAGGCGCCCGCGATCGGAGGCGCTTGCCGTCGACGACTCGATTGTGCGCTAGAGCTATTCCTGCGTAGTCTCGTGCGCTCGACGACTCGCGCCGTCGAGCAGATCGGCCTCGAGTGTGGAGACATCGGCGCTGGTCCGCAGCCAGATGAAGGTTTCGATGTTGCCTTTGGGGCCGTGGACGGGGCTCTCGATTTCGCCGCAGATGGTGAAGCCGAGTTGGCGAGCGACGGCGATCACTTTGTCGATCGCCGCGCGGCGTTTTTCGTCGTCGCGCACGACGCCGCCGCTTCCGACCTCGCCCTTGCCGACCTCGAACTGGGGCTTGCACATCGCCAGAACTTGCCCGCCAGGTACGAGAACGTGCAAGCAGACCGGGAGGATCAGCTCGAGGGAGATGAAGCTGACGTCGATCGTGATCAGCGAGAAATCTCGAGGCAAGTCACCGGGTTTCAGGTGGCGAAAGTTCGTGCGCTCGAGGCTGGTGACGCGGGGATCGCTACGCAGCGACCAATCGAGCTGTCCGTAGCCCACATCGATCGCGGTGACCGCGGCGGCCCCACGCCGCAGCAGAACGTCGGTGAAGCCGCCCGTCGAGGCGCCGACGTCGAGACAGCGTCGGCCTGTCGGATCGATGCCGAGCCCGTCGAGGGCGGCGACCAGCTTCAGCGCTCCTCGCGAGACGTAGGGATGATCCGGGCGCTCGAGCTGGACCTCGGCGTCGGTCGCCACCCGGCAGCCCACTTTGTCGGTGCGCTGGCCGTTGACGCTGACTTTACCCGCGAGGATCAAGGCGCGCGCTCGTTCGCGGCTCTGTACGAGCCCGCGGTCGACGAGCAACTTGTCGAGCCTCTCGCTCGGGTTGCGGCCCACGGTCACCTCCACTCTGACGTCGATGCCTCTTTCGTCGCTCGGCTGGGGACTGGAAACCCCGCCGTCGGGCGCCGAGTCGATGATCATTATCGACGAATTTTTCGAGGAAATCAAACCACTTGGTGCGTTTCCCATCGACCTCTGCGGCGGACAGGCGGTATGGTATTGTAATTGCAACCGCTGGTTCCGAGATCGGTCATTCCATATTCCGCAGGGGCGAAACGTGAGGGAGAGAGGCGTTATGAAACATTACCGAATCGGACTCGTGCTGATGATCTGTACGATGCTTTGGGTGCCGGCGCGACCAGCGGCCGCGGCGAACGAGTGTATCGACCCGAACGTGCTGGTCCTGTTCGACTACTCTGGCAGTCTGCTCTCTGGCAATCAGTACCAAGACGCGATCGATTCGCTCAAGAGCCTGGCGACGGACTATCAGAGCCAGATTCGCTTCGGTCTGATGCTCTTCCCCTACCTCACAGATGCGGCGGGGACGAACAAGACCTACAAGTGCACCTTCTCGACCGAGCTGACCGTGCCCCTCGCGCTCAACAACCTCAGCGCGATCTCGAGCTTCTTCACCAAATTCGGCGCGCCGAAGGGGACCTACGACACGCCGATGTTGCAGGCCTTTCAGGTCGTGACGAACTCGAGCTTCTCCGACGGCACGAAGCTCGGCCAGATCAAGGATCCCGGTCGCCGGAACTACGTGATCCTCTTCACTGACGGCGTCCAGGATTGCTGCTGGGACGAGCTCAACGGCACCCAGTACGGCGTCACGGGAAGCTTCAGCTATTACGACTCGACGGATCAGTGGGTCACCAAAGATCACCAGTTGGACTGTAACCCCGACAAGAAATACTACGAGTCGGATTACCTGATCCAAGACGAGCTCGATCTCAACCGCCAACAGATCGCCTCCTACGTCACGGCGCTGAAGAACCAGGGGATCCTGACCTTCGTCGTCGGCCTGGGTACGCGAACCGACCCGATCACGTTGAACCTGTTGGCCAAGAAGGGCGGCACCGAGCGCTACGCCGGATGCGTCAACGACTGCTACTATCAAGTCGCGAACAAGACCCAGCTCACCGAGGCCTTCAAAGACATCGCGCGGATCGTCAAGACGGAAGTCTGCGACGGAATCGACAACAACTGCGACGGCAAGATCGACGAGAACCTGACCCGCAACTGCAGCACCAAGTGCGGCGGTGGCACCGAGACCTGCAACATGGGCAAATGGGAAGGCTGCAACGCTCCGCAACCCCAACCCGAGGTCTGTGACGGAATCGACAACAACTGCGACGGCAAGATCGACGAGAACCTGACCCGCAGCTGCAGCACCAAGTGCGGCACGGGCGTCGAGACCTGCAACAACGGCAAGTGGGTTGGGTGCACCGCGAGACAGCCCGAGCCGGAGAAATGCGGCGACGGGATCGACAACAACTGCGACGGCAAGATCGACGAGGGCTGCACCTGCACGCCGGGCGCCAAACAAAACTGCAAGGGAACGATCTCGGGCGCCTGCACCGAGGGCGAGCAGGTCTGCGACCAACAGGGACAGTGGGGCCCCTGCTCGAAGGACGGCAACGTTCTGGCTCCGCCGCAAGAAGAGATCTGCGACGGCAAAGACAACGACTGCGACGGCGTCGTCGACAACATCGAGCGCGACTGCTCGACGGCCTGCGGCTCGGGCAAACAGGTCTGCAAGCAAGGAAACTGGGAAGAGTGCTCGGCGCCCAAGCCCGAGCCCGAGATCTGCGACGGCAAGGACAACGACTGTGACGGCAAGATCGACGAAGACCTGACCCGCGCCTGCAAGACCAAGTGCGGCGAAGGCGTCGAGACCTGCGTTGATGGCAAGTGGGTCAATTGCACCGCGCCGCAACCCCAACCGGAGATCTGCGACGGCAAGGACAACGACTGTAACGGCATCGTCGACGACAACCTCGTGACCCAATGCTCGACGAACTGCGGTGTGGGTCTGCAGACCTGTGACAACGGCGTGCCGTCTGACTGCTCCTCGGTTCAGCCGGTCAAAGAGGTCTGTGACGGTCTGGACAACGACTGTAACGGCAAGGTCGACGACGGCGATCTCTGCGGTCCGGGGAGCATCTGCTTCTGCGGCTCGTGTAGCACCGTCGCGGTGAACGGCGAGTGTTTCGGCAACCGCAAGCCCTTTGGTGGATACTGTGTGATCGACAACTGTCCCGTCGGTACGATCTGCACCGACAATGGCGACTGTGAACCTCACGACGGACCGATCGACAATCCCAACGGCAATGATGTCGACGCGGGCGACAAGGGGAACGATAGCATCACCCCAGACGGCAACAACGGTCTCGACACGGCCGATCCGAATACGGGTGGGAACGATGGCGGTTCGGAAGCGGGTAACAAGTGCGGCTGCCGCACGATCCAGTCGAACAGCGCGCTGCCGACCTCGACGGGTTTCGGGTTGCTTGGCTTCTTCCTGCTCTTGGGCCTGCTGCGCCGACGGATGAAGCAGCTCTGACCACCGTCTTCCGCGCCTCCGCTTCGTTCCGTTGACGAACCCCTCCGGATCACACCCAACCGAAATGCTCTCGCGACGTCACGGCTCCTGGAGTTAGCCTTCGGGGTCGAGTTCCTTGGTCTTGTCGACGAATTCTCCGCCCAGCAGCACCTCGACTTTCTTCTCGGTCTCGTCGAGCTGGCGTGTGCCAAGCTGCGTCAAGGCGATCCCGCGCTCGAAGAGGCTGACCGCCTGCTCGAGGGGAAGGTCACCGCGCTCCAGCTGATGAACGATGGCCTCGAGCTCGCCGAGGAGTGCCTCGAAAGTAAGCTCGGCGGGCGCTTGGCTGGTCGCGCCCGGCGTGCCGACAGCGCTCTTGTGTCCGTCACCGATCGTTGCCCCGTTCGGGGCGTTGGGGTCCGTCATCTCGTCGATTCCTCGCTCAGCTTGGGTCGGTGAGCGCTCGAATCCGCATCGGCCTCACCAGGCGGCGACCGAAGCGTATCCGACGACGCTGCTGTTGTCGCCGTTCACCTCGCCAGAGTGCTTGTATTCCAACAGCTCAATGCTCGACGCGCCGAGGCGCTTGGCCGCCAGCAGCATGATCGCCGTCGGAATGAAGCCGCACATCGAGATCCCGTGCTCGGCGATCACTCGGAAGAGCCCTGGCGCGTCACCCGCCAAGACGCGTTCGATCGCCAAGAAGTCCTTGCGTCGCGTCGTCTCGGCATCCTCGAAATGGTTCATGTCCGAGCTGGCGAGAAGCAACACGCGGCGCCCCAGCTCGTCGACCGCCTCGACCAGCGCGGCGGCGAGCCGCTCGCATTCGCGATAGCTCAGGCGGCCGAGCACGATCGGGACGTGGCGTGCTCGCGGGTTTCGCCGCAAAAGAAACGGTAGCTGCACCTCGAGCCCGTGCTCGTACTCGTGGGCGAGATAGTCCTCTTCGAGCAACGGACACTTGGCTTTGAGCGTCGTGGCGAGCTGATGATCGACCGCCGCTTCGATGCCGGGCAAGTGCCAGACGCCGTCACTCAAGATCGCCGCCCGCCGGCCACGCCCCGTATGGTTGGGGCCCATCATCACCACCGAGTCCGGGATCTCGACGCTGGCGAGGAGATGCCCGGCGACGCTTCCCGAGTAGACGTATCCCGCATGCGGAGAGATGACGCCGAGTGCCGGAATCTCGGACTCCCGGAGCGGCTCGAGGTACGACTGCACCGCATGCGTCAGCTTTTCCGGCGTGCCGGGATAAAACCGGCCGGCTTGGGCTGCCTTTCGATCCATGCTCGTTCCTCCCTCAACGATCTCTAGATACCACGCCCGCCGAATCGTCGCAATCGGCTGGGCGCTCCGATTGACCCAGAGGAACAAAGGTGATAGCGTGAATCAACCAACAACGACGCGCGATGGACCCACGACCGCCTCAAACTCTCACGGCCTCGATTTCGACCCTCTGGCGCGTACGCGCGTACTTGGGCCGTTGGGGTGCGTTCAACATCGCCGCGGGCGCGATTGTGCTCGCGATCTTCATCGCCTGCGCCTGGTTTGCGCTGTTCTGGCGGAGCGTGACGATCCTCCACTGGGCGATCGTCGCCGTCGCGCCGGTTGGCGCCTTCGCCCTCTATCACTACTTCGGTGAGACGTACCTGCGGCCGATCGACATGGCGCTGACGATCGTCCTCGCCCGGGCGCTGAGCGACGACGATCTGCCCAAGGGCTCGATCCCGTACGCCTACGGTGTGCAGAACGCCGAAAAGGCGATCGGCGGCGACGAGCAATTCACCGAGCTCGCCTCGCGTCTGCGGGCGACGATCCGCTCGTGTCACCGCAATCTGATCGATGTGTTGGCCTTCATCCAGCCGCTGCGCCGCCTCAAGCTCGGCGGCGTGATGACCGAGCTGACCCACGGCGTCGTCCCCTTCGTCGCTGGCGCGGTGACCGGCTCGACCTTCGCCGTCGACGCTGGCTCCGACGCCTGGCGCGCCGCGCGCCGTGCGGTCACCCGTTATCTCTCGCACTGGAAAGTGTTCGTCAAGCTCGCACTGCGCAGCTACTTGGTCAGCACGCTCTTGACGCTGGCGATCTTCGCCCTCGTCTTCGGCCTCTGCTTCGGTTGGCTGCAGACCGCGGCGCACTGGACGATCCAGGTTCTGCTGATCGCCGGATTCTACGTCTTCTCGCGCTACCTCGTCCGCGGGTTGTACTGGCCCCTCGCCCAGCTGCGGCTGACCGACCGCCTCCTCGCTCTCGGCTGCAACGAGCAAGAGGAAGAGCTCTGGGCGGAGCGTCTGCGCAATGTCTCCCGCGAGTTCGTCGAGCTCGAGGCCCATATCGGCCGTCTAGCGGGCGCCGTCCTCGTCCCCGAGAAGAAGCCGAACGACCCCAAAAAGGACGATCGCCACGGCTGTTTCGAAGCCGACTAGCGCCCGCATTGACGAACCCCGCGAGGTTTGATAGCCTAAGCGCGGTATCCAGGGAAACGATACGGCTCTAACATGATGAAATTTCGTCAGAAGTGACTCGATGCGCCCAACCGCGCGGCGATAGCCGACGGCCGGCGCCCGGAGGATCGACCATGAGACGCTTGTCCATATTCGCGATGCTTCTGCTCTTAGGCACGGCGGTGACCTGCAAGCCCGAGAGCGAGGGCAGCGACAAGACGCCGAAAAAGAACGAAAAGACCCCCGATCCCAACGGAGGGACCGAGAAAAATCCAACGCCCAGCCCGACACCGAGCGGTGGCGATACCTGCGAGTCGGTCTGCAAGCAGCTCGACGCGTGCAAGAGCAAGCTCGGCCAGCCGACGAACGCGCAGCTGACGACGGCCTGCGTCAACGCCTGCAAGGCCACCCCGGCGATGCTACAGACCTACAAGACGTCGGCGCAGATGCTGTGCAAACAGGCGGGGATCAACGTTGGCACGCCGACGCCGACGCCGACAGGGGGCGATTGCAAGAGCCTCTGTGCGCAACTCACCGCTTGCAAGCGCACCAAGGGCGTCGCCGTCACGCCGGGAGAGATCACGGGCTGCCTGACGGGTTGCAACGCCTCGCCGATGGCGAAAGCCGGCCTGGCGCAGTCGGTCAAGGTCTTTTGTGGGGCGAACGTCGTCCCCACGCCCACGCCCGCGCCGACGCCGACGCCGACGCCTTCACCGACCGGCGACGACGCTTGCAAGACGG
Source organism: Myxococcales bacterium (assembly GCA_020430585.1). Classification (GTDB taxonomy): domain Bacteria; phylum Myxococcota_A; class UBA9042; order JAGQJP01; family JAGQJP01; genus JAGQJP01. The sequence continues at coordinate 7,367 of JAGQJP010000593.1, forward strand.
TCTGCGAGAAGATTCAGGGCTGTCGCACCAAGCTGGGTCAACCTGTCGTGCCTCAAGCCCTGCAGGCTTGCATTTCCGGGTGCAAGGTCAGCCCGGCGTCGAAACAAGCCCTCGAGATGTCGGCGAACATGCTCTGCAAGCAGGCGGGTGTGACGACGCCGACCCCGACGCCGACCCCGACGCCGACCCCGACGCCGACGCCGACCCCAACGCCGACGCCGACCGGCGGCGACGTATGCGACAAGCTCTGCAAACGGATGGCCGCGTGTTACAAGAAGATGGGAACCCCGAACGTCGAACAGATGGTGACCTCTTGCTCGACGAACTGCAACACCCACTTGAAGAACAATCCCCAGGCGCTGCAAGCCTACAAGATGGGGATCGATCGCGTCTGCCAGCAGGTCGGCATCAAGTGACGAGACCCTCTCGTTTTCCTGCCGCCGTATTCCTCGACCGAGACGGCGTGATCAACCGCAAAGCGCCGGAAGGTGAGTACATCTGCTGCTGGAGCGACTTCGAGTTCCTTCCTGGTGTCTTCGAAGCGATTGCGCGCCTGAACCGCGCCGGCTATCTCGTCTTCGTCTTCACCAACCAGCGCGGAATCGCCCTGCGTCGGATGACAAACGAGGCGGTCGTAGAGATCCATCGGCGGATGCGAGCCGCACTAGAGAAGGCTGGCGCACCGATCGAGGCTGTCTTCATCTGTCCCCACGGGATTGAGGACCAGTGCGAGTGCCGAAAGCCAAAGCCTGGAATGCTGCTGGAAGCGCGGTCGCGGTATGGCGTCGATCTCACGCGATCGATCGTGATCGGTGATCGCGAAAGCGACTTGGAGGCGGGCCGAGCCGTCGGTGCAGCAGTCTACCAAGTCGGCCCACGGACGTCGCTGCTCGATCTGATCTCGTCATTCGCTTGACGGATGGGAACGTATGGCTACTTGCTACATCGCCAGCTTGAAACACGCGCCCGGGAGCTACAAAGAGTTCCGGCTGATGGCAGAGAAGCTCCGTGCGCACGGCCATGATGTTCGTTTACTCTTGACCTCCGAATATCGAGGGATGCACGAGAGCGATCTGCCCACGGAGTACGTCGTCGAGCGCACGGCCAGTGCGAAAGATCAGCTCTCGGACTTTGCTCGGCTCAGCGTGCCGCTGCTTCGCGGTGCTCACGTCGAGTTCTTTCGCGACAGCCCACCGGACATGCTCTGCTGCTACAACTTTCATCCATTGAATCTGCCGCTGCTACTCGCGGCGCGGCGAGCGAGACGTCAATCGCTCCGTTTTCTGTTTCTCCATGAGCCGTTCTACGAGTTCAAGCGCGAGGTATATGGCGCGAAACAGGCCGGTCTGCTCTGGTTGATGGAGATGGGTCTGCGTTCGATGATCTTCGCATCCAATCGCGTCGTCGTGCCGTCCATGAACGCGGCGCGCCTGTTGAGGCGGTTGTTGCCGATTCTTCCGTTGCCCGTTCACGTGCAGAGCCTGGTCGCTCCCGATCACAATCCCCTACTCGATCGCGAGCGTTCCCACGTGGCTTTCGTCGGCAAAATGGACAACGCCAAAGGAAAACTGGATCTTTTCGGCCAGATCCTCGAGCGGGCCGCGTCCCGGCGCGTCGACCTGCGATTCGCCGTGCTCACGGCGGCCGACCTGACGGGCTATCTCTCTGCCCTTTCGCCCGAGGCGCGCGCGTTGGTCGATTTTTCTCACGGTTCGCCCGTCTCGGACGAACAGATTGTCGAGATGCTCAGTCGCAGCATGGCGACGTTGCTGTTGCACACCCATCTTTCCGAGAGCGGCGTCGTGCCGATGTC
>JAGQJP010000594.1 GCA_020430585.1 Myxococcales bacterium
ACGCGCCAGGCCAACGAGCGACAGGCCTCGCTCAAAGGCTGGCAGGAGCTCGCCGCGAAGAAGATGAAGAACCAAGATCGCTATCTTCAGGCGATCAACATCAGCATCAACGCCGTCGACCGGCGCCTCAAACAGCTGATCGACGACTCGTCGGGTTCGAAGAAGAAGAGCAAGAAGCTCGAGGAGAAGCGCGACCTGAACCCCTACCAACGCTACGAGGCGAGGCTCGACGAGCTCGAGCGCCAACGCGAGCGGCAGCTCGCCAACCAGCGACAGGCCGAGCTCAACCAAAAGCTCGTCAGCGGAGAGATCAAGTCCTCGCTCGCCCTCCGCGACGCCCAGCGCATCGACCTGCGCCTCGCCTCCCGCGAGGCCAAGCTCTCCGAAGAGGAGCGGCGACGGATCGCCGCGACGCCCCTCGAGGAGAAAGGGTGGCTCGAGATTTGGCAGCGCGCGGCGACGAACGCGATCGGCAAGAAGAAGCGCCTCAGCGACGAGCTGGACAAGACGCTCGCCGCGCTCAAGGCGCTCGAGGTCGACAAGCAGTACGTCGACTATCAGAAGGAGCTGCACGGCAAAGAGATCGCTCGCATCGACAAAGAGATCGTCGCCACCCGCGGCACCCGCACGCGCGCGCTGCGCGACACCGTGACCAATTGGTTTCGCCAGAACGCCTGGGACCTGCCGATCGGCTTTCTCCTCGCTTGGATCTTGTGGCAGCTCGCCAAGACGGCGACCAACACCCTGGTTACTCGGGCCAAAAGTCGGGAGAAGGTCTCGCGGGCAACGGTACAACAGGTCGAGACCCTGGCCAGCATCGCGCAGGGGTTGCTGAAGCTCGCGATCATCCTCCTGACGCTATTCTGGTTCCTCAAACGACTGGGAGTGAACGTCACGCCGCTCTTGGGAGGCGCCGCGATCTTCGGTTTGGCGATCTCCTTCGGCTCGCAAAATCTGGTGCGCGACGTCGTGACGGGCTTCTTCATCCTCCTCGAGAAGCAGTACGCCGTCGGCGACGTGATCCAGGTCGGCGACATCTGGGGCGAGGTCGAACAGCTGACCCTACGGCGCACCCTGATCCGCGGGCGCGACGGCAAGGCGCACATCATTCCAAACGGCGCGATAACCCAGGTCTCGAACCTGACGCTCGGCTGGTCGGTCGCCACGGTCCACGTCGGGGTGAGCTACAGCGCGAAGCTCGGTCATGTGCGCGAGGTGGTCGACCGCGTCGGCGACGAGATGTACGCCGACGAGGCGTGGAAGGACAAGTTCCTCGAGGGACCGCCGCGCTACGTCGGCCTGACCGAGATGGCGGACTCGGCGTTGGTGATTCGCGTCAAAGCGAAAACCAAGCCGTACCAGAATTGGCCGATCCAGCTCGAGCTGAACCACCGCCTCAAAGAAGCCTTCGACGACGCGGGGATCGAGATCCCGTTCCCACAGCGCGATGTCCACCTCATTCAGCCGAAATGAGTTTCGCCGCTTGAATGAAATGATTCGAGTTGCTATCTCTGTTACATGAACGATTGTGACGATGTGAGGCACAACTCGTGACCAAAGAACAACTCTCGATCGCGCCGGGCCTGCTGATCGCAATGCCGCAGCTGTTGGACCCCAACTTCCGGCGCTCGGTCGTTCTGATGCTCGAGCACAACGACGACGGCTCGTTCGGCGTCGTGCTGAACAATCCGATCCACGAGACGGTGACAATTCACAACGAGGCGGGCGAAGCCTTCAGCGTCACCGACCATCTCTACCTCGGCGGGCCCGTCTCGCCGCAGGTCGGTCTGGTGGTCCACGGCGACGGCTGGCGCGGCGAGCGAACGCACGAAATCATGCCCGGCCTCTGCGTCTCGGAGCCATCCCAGGCGATTCCCAGGCTCCTTGAGCTCGACAGCGTGCCCTATCGCTTCGTCGTCGGTTATTCGGGGTGGGGGCCGAAGCAGCTCGAGAACGAACTGGCCTACGGCAGCTGGCTGACGAGCAGCACGAGCGCCGATTTCATCTTCGACCGTCCCGCGGTGAATCAGTGGGAAGAGGCGATCCGCGCCCTCGGCATCGATCCGATCATGCTCGTCCCCTCGAGCGACATCCAGTGACCCAGGCGAGCGTTAGCGCGACGACTGCTCGACCCAATCCCAGAGAGGTCCTCCCTCGAGCACGCGATTGAGCGGTGCCCGCTCGCGCCCGCAGGCGAGGATCGCCGCGGCGAGGGTCTCGACGGCGATCGGCCGATAGCGTTCGAGCCTGAGCCAATTGGTCACGAGCGCCGCACCGGGAGGCGCCTTGTGGCCCTCGCCGTCGAAGAACGAGGGGCGAAAGATCGTGTAGACGATGCCGCTGTCGCGCACGAGCCGCTCCGCCTCGGCTTTGGCTTTGAGATAGGCCCCCATCGGCCGCCCGGCGCCGACCGAGCTGAGCAGGATGAAATGGTCCACGGCGCTGGCGCGCGCCGCTTCGACGAGCTGGCGTGTCGTGCCGATGTCGCTCGTCTCGTAGGTATCACCCGCGGCGAATCGCTTGCGCATTGTGCCGATCAGCTGGATCACCGTCGTCACGCCCTCGAGCGCCTCGCCGAGAGCCGCCTTGTCGCCGAGCTCGAAAACCGCTGCGTTCGGCGGCGCCTCGCTTCCGCCTTTGGGCCGTCGATGGGCGATCACGTCGTCGCCGCCCTCTTCGGCCAACCGAACGACCGTCCGCCCGACCGATCCCGTCGAGCCGGCCACGAAAATTCGTCGTTTCTCCATCCTCACCTCCCCGATCGCGAGCGGCGCCGACGCGGACACCCCTGGTCGTGACACGAACCTCGGAACCGACACCACGGGTTCCGACGCGAGCCTCGGTTCTCTATACCACGATCGCGGCGCTGCGTGTATCATGGACTCGGTCGAACGATCAGGCGCAGCTGGCCCGCGCCGCCCGTCGGAGTACCGCGCGATGTGCCCATCGAAGTCGTCGTGTCCTTTCATCCCGTTGCTCGTCATCGTCGCGTTTGCCGTCGCCTGCGACAGCCCGCAGAGGCCGAACCTCGACACGACGCCCGACGGCGTTTACGCCCTCGATCGCTTCCGCGTGGTCGTCAGCGAGCGACAGCTCAAAATCAGCGGCGCCGACGGCCGTGTGCTCTTCGTCACGCCGCTCGACGACTCGCGTCCGAACAGCCCGTCGCTCGCCTGGCGGCGGGCCTCGGTCGCCGTAACCTTCGCCTCGGGCGCCTTTCTCTTCGACGAGACAGCGGAACCCTGGCAGCTCCAGGGCGGATTGCAGGCCACGAGCAACGGCGACGACGTGTTGACCCTGCGCGCTCCTGGCCTGAGCGGCACGATCAGCCGCGTCGCCCCTGGAATCCTGCGGATCGATTGGCTCGCCGACGACACGAGCGCGAGCCGAATCATCCAGTCCTTCGTCTGCACCGCCGACGACGCGTTCTTCGGCACGGGTGCTCGGGTGCACGGCACCGAGCACCGCGGCGAGACGATCCCCAACTGGGTCTCGGAACAGGGCGTGGGAAAGCGGCGCAAGACCAAGCCGAGCGACTTCTTCCCGCTGATCGGCGACGTCCACGACAGCTACATGCCGATCCCCTTCGTCCTCTCGAGCCGCGGATACGGGGTGCTGATCGACAACCCCCAGCGCAGCATCTTCCGCTTCTGCACCGACGACGCGAGCGAGCGCTGGTCGATCGAGGTCTGGGACCGCAGGCTGAGCCTCTATGTGATCGACGGCCCGTCGCCGCTGGACGTGCTCTCGCGGCTGAGCACGCTGACCGGCCGGCCGCCGATGTTGCCGCGTTGGGCCTTCGCCCCTTGGTTCGACGCGCTCCACGGGCCCGACGAGGTGCTGCGCGTCGCCGAGCAGATCCGCGCGGCGAAGATCCCCGGCTCGCTGATCTGGACCGAGGATTGGATCGGCGCCAAGCTCAACGCCTTCGGCTATCACCTGACCTACCAGTGGATCGCCGACACCACGCTCTACCCCGATCTCGCCGGGCTGGCTCAGACGCTTCACGCCAAGGGCTTCAAGTTTCTGGTCTACTTCAACAGCTTCATCGAGAAGGGTCTTGCGCAGTGGGACGAGGCGCTGCGCGAGGGGTACACGATCAAGGGCGCCGACGGCAACCCGCTGATCTTCCCCGGCGTCTTCTTTCAAGACACGACGCTACCCGACCTGACCCAAGGCCGCGCCGTCGAGTGGATGAAGTCCTTCTTCGACGCCGCTTTGGACCTCGGCGTCGACGGCTGGATGGCGGACTACGGCGAGTGGCTGCCGACGACCGCGCAGTTCGAAGATGGGCGTAGCGGGTTCGACGTCCATAACATCTATCCCCTGCTCTGGCAGCGCGCCAACCGCGAAGCCCTCGACGCCAAGCGCCCCGACGGTGACTTCGTCTACTTCGCCCGCTCGGGCTGGAGTGGCACGGCGGGGCTGGCCCCGGTGATCTGGGCTGGCGACCAGCAGACCGAGTTCGGCGGCCTCGACGGGATGGCGAGCGTGATCCCGTTGATCGTCAACTCGGGACTCTCGGGAATTCCGATCATGACCCACGACATCGGTGGGTACAGCTCGATCGGCGTACCGCCGACGAGCCGCGAGCTCTATTTCCGCTGGGCCGCCCTCGGCGCCTGGTCATCGATCATGCGGACCCATCACGGCGCGCTGGACCAGAAAAACTGGGCCTGGAACGAGGATGCCGAGACGATCGCGATGTTTCGTCAGCACGCAACGACACACATGAGGCTCTTTCCCTATCGCTACAGCATCGCACGCGACGCCCACGAGCTCGGGTGGCCGATGATGCGACATCTCTTGCTGCACTTCCCCGAGGATCGCAATGTCTATCGCATCGGCGACCAGTTCATGCTCGGTCCGTCGTTCATCGTCGCCCCGATCCTCGAAGAGGGTGCCCGCGAGCGCTCGGTATATCTGCCAGCGGGCTATTGGTTCGCCTTCGAGGGCGGCGCCCGCCTCGAGGGCGGACAGATCCACAGCGTCAGGGCCGAGCTCGACGAGATCCCCGTCTTCGTCCGTGCGGGGGCGCTGATTCCGATGTTGCGCGAGCTGCCCGACACCCTCGCCCCGTCGACGGAGGGCGGCATCGTCGACGGGCGCAATCTCGACGGCGCGGCGCTGACGGTTCGGGTCTATCTCGGCGCCGAGGGCCGTTTTCGGATGTACGACGACACCCGCTTCCACCTGAGCTACGCCGACGACCCCCTCGAGATTCCCGGGATCGTCGTCGACCAACAGCGGCTCGAGAGCTGCGCGAACGCTGCGTCCCGCGACTGCGTCGTCGTCGATGGCCCGCGACAGCTGACGGTCCGCCTCTCGTCCCGTCCGGCGCTCAGCCTCGTCGCCACCGAAGGCGAGACGGTCCGTTTCGCGTTGACGGTGGACGGCCCGGTCACCCGCGAGCTCGAGCTCGTGATCCATTGGTGAGTTTCATCGTTTCTTGACTTTGAGCTCGGCGCCGACTTCGGTAGAATCACCGCGTGAATGAAGCCACTAAAGAGCGCGCAGCCGGCGAGCTCGCCACCGAGATCGCCACCGCGGGCGAGCCCGGCGAGCGGGCACAGACGCGAGAGTCACTGCGACACCTCGAACGCTGGCGGACCTACACGCTGCTCTCCCTCGTGTTCGGTTATACCGGGTACTACTTTTGCCGCTCCGACCTCTCGGTCGCCACGCCGCTGCTGCTCGAATCCTTCAAGAGCCAGGGCATCGGCAAAGCCGAGCTCGGCCTGATCGCCTCGGCGGGGATCTACGCCTACGCGATCGGCAAGGTGATCAATGGGGTGCTCGTCGACTTTCTCGGCGGTCGGGCGATCTTCATCCTGGCGATGCTCGGCTCGATCGTCTGCACCTTCGCCTTCGGCCTGGGGGCCGGGCTGCTCTTCTTCGTCGGGACCTGGTCGCTCAACCGCTACGTGCAGTCGTCGGGCTGGACGGCGCTGGTCAAGGTCGCCTCGCGCTGGTTCGGCCACGAATCCTACGGTCGAGTGATGGGGATCTTGAGCTTGAGCTACCTCTTCGGCGACGCCGTCGCGCGGCTGGTGCTCGGCTCGATCGTCCAGCTCGGCCTCGTCGGCTGGCGCGGTGTCTTCTTTTTCGCCGCGGCGATCCTCACCGCCGTCGCGATCGGGAACAAGTATTTCCTCCGGGGCTCACCGACCGAGCTCGGGCACCACGAGCCGAAAGTCAGCCCGACCAACCTCTACGGTCACAGAGGCGAAGAGGTCAAACCCCAGAGCCTCGTCGATCTCTTGCGGCCGATGGTCGGCAGCCTCGGCTTCTGGCTCGTCTGCGTGATGTCGATCGGCCTGACGCTGATCCGCGAGACCTTCAACATGTGGACCCCGACCTACCTCTACGAGGTGGGAAAGCTCTCGAAGGGCGGCGCGGCGATGATGAGCACACTGTTCCCGCTGTTCGGCGGCGTCAGCGTCTTGCTCGCGGGCTACTTGACCGATCGCATCTCCCAGGGGCGCCGCGGCGTGATCATCGTCGTCGGCACCGCCGCTCTGGCGCTGGTGCTGCTCGTGATGTCGATCGTGCCGCGGGGCAGCGCCGTCCTCCCCGTCCTCCTCGTCTCGCTCGCGGCGATCTTGATGATCGGCCCCTACTCGTTCCTCGCCGGGGTGATCGCCCTCGATCTCGGCGGCAAACGCGGCTCGGCGTCGGCCAGCGGCTTCATCGACGGCGCGGGCTACTTCGGCGCCGCTGGAATCTCCGGCTACGCCGTCGGCAAAATCTCGGATCTCTACGGCTGGAGCGCCGTGTTCGTGATGTTGGCGATCGTCGCCGGGATCACCTGCCTGGCGGCGATCGTCTACGCGATCAGGCAGGAACGCCGCCGCGCCCAGCGACCGTCGTAACGCCGAGCTCGCCGACCGCCTCACCGATCGCCGCCACCAGCGCCCGCACCTCGGCATCGCCGATCCGTCCGATCGTGCCGATTCGAAAGCAGTCGAAGCGCGAGAGCTTGCCTGGATAGATCGCGAAGCCCCGCTCGTTGAGCAGGTCGTAGAAGCGGGCGAAATCGAAGCGCGGATCGTCGGGATAGAAGAACGAGGTGATGATCGGGCCCTGAATCGCCGGGTCGAGCACCACCTCGAAGCCGAGCTCGCGCATTCCCGAGACGAGGAGCTCGTGATTGCGCGCATAGCGCCTGCCGCGAGCGACGACGCCCCCCTCTTGCTCGAGCTCGAGGAGCGCCCGATGAAAGGCGAGGAGCGCGTGCGTGGGCGGCGTGAAGCGGAACTGCCCGTTGGCCTCGAGCCCGCGCCACTGGTCCAGGAGATCGAGGCTGACGGTGCGGGCGCTGCCCTCGCTCGCGATCAGCGCATCGCGCCTCACGATCGCGAAGGCGAAGCCCGGGACGCCCTCGATACACTTGTTCGCCGACGAGACGATGAAGTCGATGCCCGCCGCCTCGAGATCGATCGGCAGCGCGCCGAAGCTCGACATCGCGTCGACGAAGAACAGGCGGCGATGGCGTCGAGCGATCGCGCCCCAGGCCTCGATCGGATTGACGAGCCCCGTCGTCGTCTCGCTGTGTACCGCGGCGACCATGGCGATCCCTGGATGCGCCGCGAGCGCCGCCTCGATCGAGTCGCTCGTCGGGATCGCGACGTCGTCGGCCTCGACGGCGACGGTGCGAATCCCGTGACGCTCAGCGATCGCCACCATCCGACGGCCGTAGGCGCCGTTGGCGATCACCAGCAGCTCGCGTCCCCGCGGGACGCAGCTCGAGATCACCGCTTCGACGGCGAAGGTTCCCGAGCCCTGGAGGGGAATCGCCTCGAACCCCGCATCCTGGGACGTCCCGGCCAATGCGAGCAGCCGCCGCCGCGTGTCCCGCACGAGCTCGACGAACTCGTGGTCCCGCGAGCCGAGATCCCGCAACATCGCGGCCTTGACGCTCAGTGACGTCGTCAGCGGCCCCGGAGTGAAGAGCACCTTGTCGCGAAATGATGTTTCGCTCATCGCTTCAGCCTCAGCGGACGAACAGCGCCGTCCAGTAGTGTTTTCCGCCGCACTCGACGTAGCCGAGCCCCAGCCGCTCGAAGTCACCGAGAATCGTCGCTTTGTTGTCCTCGGTGGCGGTCCAGGTGGTCATCACGGCCAACGGGCTGGCGTTGCCCTTCAACAGATTCTCGCCCCATTGCAGCCATTCGATTCCAGCGTCGTTCAAGCGATCCTCGGTCGTCTTCCCGTCGGGGGAGGTGTGATCGAAGAAGTCGAGATCGCACATCTTTTGGCTGAAGGCGCGCGCCACGGCGACGAGATCGTCGTCGCAGGCGAGCTCCGCCTTGCCATTTTCGGTGCGAAAGGAGTTGTGGAGGTGAAACAGCAGCGTCTCGTTCGAGGTGCCACAGAAGGTGCCCGTCGAGACGAAGTCCACCTCGTCGAGGCTCTGATCGTCCGTTCCGTTGCCCGTGTCGGCGTCCGAGAGCGTCGAGGCGTCGGTGACGTCGCCGTTCTTCGCTTTGGACGATGAGCAGCCGAAGAAGCCGAGAGCGGCCAACACGGAAAGGAAAACGCAGCATCGAATCACGGGTGCCTCCTCGCGCTGTCGCGGTGTGCGCTGTCTTCAGAGGATAGCAGAATTGGCGTGGCGATCAATGCTCGGGCGTCGAGCGACGCTCGTCGTCGAGAAACGCCTCGAGCAACCGATAGGCGACGATCAACAGATCGTGCTCGGTGACGATCCCCAACAGTCGCCCCTGCTGCACCACGGGAAGTGACGAGACATCGTGCTTGCGCATCGTCCGCACCGCGTCCATCGTCTTGGTCTCGGGGCCGACCGTGACGGGCTCGGTGGCCATGATCTCGCGCACGAGGTGCGGCTCGTTCGATTTTCCGTAGGTCCCCCGCGAGACGAGGCGCAACAGGTCGCGATGCGAGACCAGACCGACGAGCCGGCCGTCGTCGTCCTCGACGGGGACGTGACGAATGTGCTCCCATTCCATCATGCTCGCCGCGAGATCGACGATGTCGTCGGGGCGCACGGTGAAGAGGTCGGTCGTCATGAACTGCCCGACGGTGCGATACGAGTCGCGCCAGTCCCGTGACTCTTCGGCGACGGCGAGGCTCCATTCGTGGACCGGACGACCGGACTGCTGTCGCGTGAGCAACGCCGCGGTGATCGTGCGGTCCCGCACGTCGCGCGTGACCTTGTCGCCGAAGGAGGCGATCGAGCCCATGATCCACTGCGCCCCGGTGTGGTTCGTCTCGACGCGCCGTTCGATCACACCGAGATAGCGCTCGATGTCCGCCTCGTCGATCTGACTCCGACGCAGCCCATCTCGGGCGCGCGGCAAGAGCTCGTCGCGGATCAGCTGCGAGGCGCTGAGGTGTTTCCCGTCGAACCAGCTGAACTGCGCCTTGAGCCCCAGTCGCGCCGCAGCGAAGAAATTGTTCATCGCATCGTCGAACGGCAGCCGTTCGCTGACGGGCTCGGGATCGTGCGACATCTCGGACATCAAGCCGAAGAAGAGCGCCGCGTTCGCCATCTCGTCGAGGACCGTCGGTCCCGCGGGCAGGATGCGGTTCTCGATGCGCAGATGCGCTTTGTCGCCGACGACGCCGTAGCAGGGGCGATTCCAGCGCCAGACCGTGCTGTTGTGCAGGCGCAGCGCCGAGAGTTGCGGCGGTCGCCCCTCGGCGAGGATGGCGAGCGGGTCCTCTTCCGGGACGCCCGCGAGGATCAAACGATAGCGCGTGATGTCTTCGCGAAACAGCTCGACGACGCCCTCGCGCACCCAGCCGCTGCCGAAGTGCACCCGCGGACGATTGCCTCGGGCCTGGTGATGCGTCGAGCGCTCCTCGACCGAGCGCTGGAAGAGGGCGACGCGGGTCTCGCGCCAGAGGCGGTTGCCGAGCAACAGCGGCGAGTTGGCGGCCGCGGCGAGGACGGGCGCGGAGATCAGCTGCGCCAGGTTGTAGAGCCGGGCAAACTCCTTCGGGGAGACCTGAAAATGAATCTGGA